>CAZKOV010000074.1:0-4521 GCA_964554465.1 uncultured archaeon | reverse complement strand
TAGACGATGTTGAAAGGATAATAAAACTTTGTCCGAGAAAAAGACAGACTTTGTTCTTCTCAGCGACGATATCAGCAGAAATCAAGGGATTGTCAGACAGGTACATGCATTATCCGAAGGAAGTCTCTGCAGTCAAGTATGTCGACCCTGCAAAGCTTAAACAGGTCTATTACGAAGTCGACAGGAACATGAAATTGTCCCTGCTCGTCCACTTACTGAAATCAGAGAAATCCGGATTAATCATGGTCTTCTGCAATACCAGGCATACGACCGATTTTGTTGTCGAAAACCTCAAGGTAAACGGGGTGAATGCAATCCCGATCCATGGTGGATTGTCACAGGACCAGAGAACAAGAACGATGGACCTCTTCAAAAACACCAAGGTCGAGATTTTAGTCTGCACGGACGTTGCAGCCAGGGGGCTGCATATCGAGAACGTCTCGCACATCTACAATTATGAGATTCCTCAATATCCGAAAGACTATGTCCACAGGATAGGAAGGACGGCTAGGGCAGGAGAAGAGGGAAAGGTCATCAACCTGTTAACCCACGAGGATTACCAGAACTTCTCAAGGATTCTCCAGCAATATTATACATTCAATGTCGAGAAGAGGGAAACACCTTATCTCCAGAAGATTAAAACTGTCAGAAGGGAAAGGAGACCGCGAACCGGTGGATTTTCACGGGGACCAAGAAGAGGGCCACCAAAAGGAAGAAAAAGAAGGTCTTAAAGCATTTCTTTTACTTCGTCATAAAGAGATTTTATTTTTTCGATAACGCTTTTCGCTTCCTTTATTGTTATACCCTTTCCATAATAGTTTACAGCGTTTCTGACCTTTCTTACTTTATCGAATTCTTCCCCGACATAAGATTCATTTAACATTTCCTTAAGAAATGACGAATAACATTCATGATTATAGATTTTGTAACCGTTCTTTATTGCCAGGGCTTCGAGAAGCTCTCTTAGCGAATCATATGCAAGGCTTACCTTGGATCCGGATGTGATATCTGTTAATTCTAAAAGATTCTGGGATTTCATCTTATTTTCAGAGGAATCGATCAGGGATGAAACAAGATTATCGTCTCTTCGAATGGTTTTTATCATTCCCTTTTCCTTGCAGTCATCAATATCCATATTACCAGCTTCCTTCAATTATCCTTCCGTTAAGGATGTTATTTAAAAGTTCTTTGGGTTCTACTTCGCTTCTTTTTTCATATCTGAAAATCTGTATTTTTCTTCCTATACTCTTTTCAAATTTTGTTAATTTAATATTTTTTTCACTGGGACTGAAGATGGCAATATCTATATCTGAATCTCCCTTAAACTCGGCTTTTGTGACGGATCCGAACAGAATTACTATCGGAAAAACCAGTTCTTTTCTCATATAAGCAATAACATCTTCCAGTTTTTTCATCCAGTAAATGATCATGATTTCCCTGAATATCTCTGAATCCCTCTTTGCAAAGTACTCTGTTACGTTCCTGTTCTTTCTCATATCAAGAATTCCTTCTTTCCTGTAATTGGAAAGCATTCTTGAGGCGGTCGGAGGACTTATGTCGATCAGTCGGGAGTATTCCCTGACTCCTATCTTCCTGTAATTATCCTCCATGAAAGGCTTAAGTTCGTTAAATATATTTAACATATGTAATAATATATTAACATATGTTTATAAATGTTAACATATAGTCTACAAGGAGATTTTCTAAATTTAAAAGATAAATATGAACACATGTCAAAAATAAATATGGTTCGTGCAACTTTAGTGGATCACCATAAGCATATAAGAAAAAGGGTACACCAGAATCTGGAGGAATATCCGCATCCCGACAGGCTGAAAAATTCAGTGGACAAGCTCGTTTATATTGCAGGTTTCTTCGGGCTGGCAATGACCATCCCCCAGGTAGCGAAGATATGGATAGGCCAGAACGCCTCCGGTGTTGCAGTCGAATCGTGGATATCTTATCTCTTCATAGGGATAGTCATGATCGCTTATGGAATACTCCATAAAGAGAAACCGTTGATAGTGACTTATACATGCTGGATCATTTTTTACGTTCTGATAATCGTTGGTACTTTATTTTACGGGTGATTTCGCTTTCTTTGAGAAAAACATACCTATAACAACGAGCATCAGGCCAATTACGGAAACGCCGCCCGATATCCGGTTCCACGCCAAAAGATAATCCAGTGAATTGACGACTATCATGATGAAGCCTATTACCGCTATTAGCGGTCCAGTGAACTTGTTTCTCAGGATCATCAATTGAATATTGGAGGCGCTTAATTAAAAATCATTGCAGAGGACTTTTTATTTCAGCCGGTGCATGAATTATCATGAAAGCGGTTTTTGAAAAGATGATGGAAGAATCGGAATTGTATCTAAGAAAAGGTATCAAGAAGGATATTGTTCTCCACACAAGAGGCGTTGTCAAAGCAATGGAAATGTTACTCGAAAAAGAGAAGGGGGAGGAAGACATTCTGATACCGGCAGCGATATTTCATGATGTTGGATGGTCCGAGGTTCCTCATAATCTCCAGAAAGCCGATATAACAAAAGAGGAGAGGAATGAAGCGCTCAGACGGCATCTGGAGTATGCAGGTCCTGTTATAGAGGAAATAATGAAGAAATTTGATTACAGCAAAGAAGATGTTGAAAGGATAATAGATATTGTGAAGGCCCACAAATTCCAAGATCCGGAAGAAACTGATAAGCAATTGCTGATAGATGCGGATGCGTTATCGGATTGTTTCCGGGAACAGTTTTACAGCGATTGCAAGGCATATGGTACGACTCCTGAAAGCAATTACGAATTCAGGAAAAAGAACAACAGATTCTATACAAAGACGGCAGGAGAAATTTTTGAAAAGGAAATGGAAGACAGGAAGAAGGAATTCGGAACCGATTATTGAGCCGGACCAAAAAATATTAATGGCACGGATACAAAATTCTATTGGATTTCTAAATAAAGGAGGGTTGAGTATGTTTCATGAAGAGAGAACGAAAGTGTCCCAGAAGACTCTGGACATGAAAAGGGCCATAGATTCCCTGAAGGAAGAGCTTGAAGCCGTTGACTGGTATAACCAGAGAGCTGATGCGTGTTCCGATGAGAACCTCAAGAAGATACTGATCCACAACGCGAACGAGGAAAAAGAGCATGCAAGCATGCTTATAGAATGGATAAGGCAGCATGACGCGAATTTCGCCAAGGAACTGAAAGAATACCTTTTTTCCGAAGAGGCGGACATCTCCAGCCTGGAGAAATGATATTAAGAGAACCATCCCCTGAACTTGGCAAAGGCTATTATCAGGAAACATAAACCTGCAATACCGTGTATAACCATTCCCGTGGAATCGTTGCCTGCATAAAGCCTGTAACCGCTGAAAAGGAAAAGCAGTCCTGGTATTGCAAACAGCAATGCGTGCATTGTCCTGTTCTTTTCATCCGTCATACTATCTAATTGTACCTGCGCGATTATAAAAGCAGGATTCTTTCGGGGAGGAAATCTTAATATTGTAATTCAGCCAACAAATTAATCATGACTCACGAAAAAGAATGCTGTCCGAAATTCGATCCCGAACCATGGGATGAAAAAACCCATGTGTGGAAGAATAAGCCTTTCATCAGGGACACAATCCCCCAGTTTCTTCACATGCCCCTTCCGTGGATGATAGGAAAGATGATCACTAAGCTGTGGAAGATGGCCGGGGATGCGGGCGCCGCTCCTGATAAAAAGGATTTCCTGTGGCTGACATACGATCCTTCCCCGTGGAAATCGGAACATTTTATAGCTGTCACGAAGAAAGTTCCCGGTGCAGATAATGCCAGGATTTCGGGGACATTCATAAGCAAGGTCTTCGACGGCCCTTACAACCATGCCCCGAAGTGGATCAAGGAGATGGACAAATATCTGGAGGCAAAGAAAAAGAAGGCGAAGAAATACTATTTCTATTTCACGACGTGCCCGAAGTGCGCAAAGAAATGGGGGCATAACTACGTGGTTGTTTTTGCGGAAATCTGAATGGGAATTATATGAAGCTTAATCCGCTTACCTCAAATTCTCTCGGTTTAGGTGCTCTGGTGAAACCATTAAAACCAGTATTATTACAACCAAATTGTTTAAGAGTCGCTTCACCCAATTCAGGTCCTTCATAAACAAATTTCTTATCCAAAGTCGAATGCATACTTAAAGAATATCCTCCACTATGAGGTACGATACCCTTTATTCTTCGTCTAGCTTCACTTGGATCATCAATAGTGGTACTTATTATGTATTGCATTGAGATAGTTTAGAGAAAAAGTTTTTATTCTTAAATTGTTCCAATCTCTGCAGGCAGAAAATATCCCCTTATCAATTAAAACGTAAATACATGAAAAAACCAAAATAATACATGAAAATAAAGGTGCATTTCGCGGTCGAAATAATCATATTTATTTTTCTGTACATGCTTCTGGGGGCTATATCCAGCATTAATCATAACGCTGTTTCATTTCATACCTTCAATAGATTTTGCACTGAAG
>CAZKOV010000073.1:0-4667 GCA_964554465.1 uncultured archaeon | reverse complement strand
ATTCTATTTCATCGCCGGCTACATAAGGTATCTCGGGCTCGACGTCCCACTCTCCCGGCTCCTCTTCCTCCTCATCGAAGCCGTCCGTTTCCTTCTCTTCGGGATACTCTTCATAAAAGTTGTCTTCTTCCTTTTCTTCTTTTTTCTTCTCTTCTTCCTCTTCCGGCATAATAAGAATCTTGCCGGATGTTATTTAAGCTTTCAGGTGTTCCTTCATTTTCCCGAGTACTTTCCTGAACTTTCTTTATCGGAATGTCAGTAATTTATACCTTTTTGTTATACTTATTAGTGATGAAAAGAGACCTTAAAGCTTATTCCAGGGATAAGTTCGCCTTGAGGTATCTGGATTTGCTTAACAGAAGGTACGGGCATGAGGATGTTGTCAGGCCCGAGTCTGTTGTTTATCCTTTCTATGTCGCGGGCTTCCGCGAATACAGGAATCCCGGCGGAAGGACAGGTGTCAGTTCTTTTGATTATGGGGGAAAGGATATCGTCTGGTCCAAAAGAGGCGACAAGATTCATCAGTCCAATAAGGAACTGATTGTAACTCCGAAGAAAAGGGAGAATGCGGAGAACATGATGGTCCTTTACAGGGAGGCGCAGAGAAGGGGCGTGTACGACCCGCTTTCATTCATCAGGCTTGGAAGGAACATGAGGCACCGCTTCTATGCGTTCGGGCTGACGCCCAATCTGAGGATACCCGAAATATCCGTCGTGGACAGCAAGAGGTTCCAGACGGCTATGGAGAGGATTCATAATGCACTTCTGGAAATAGTTCCCGAAAGGCGTTTCCTGTGCTGGGCCGACCTTGGATCAAGCATCAACTTCGGTTACAGGAACAGAAGGCTTTACTATTATGATATCGAGTTAATCCATCCCGAGAATCAGGAAGAGTTCTTCGATTACTGGTCGAAGAGGGTTCATCTTTTCAGATGAACTTTCAGCAATTCCTTTCCATGGATTACTGAAAACAGACAGATAAATAATGCGGATGTAATTTCATTTATTGCTATTCCGGCTCCCCACGGGATAATCCACATGATTCCTGACAGAATCCCGAGAGCGATTGGTATTTTTCCTTGCTTTCTGTTTTTCATCTCCCATATGCCTATTAATATAATCGCGACAGCAGACAGGATAAAGAACGAACCAGCACACAGAATATGCAGGAATCTCGTATCGAGTGTGAATACTCCCACTCCGGAAAGCATTGCAGAAGATAAAATGAAAAGGATTGAGCCCGCCTTCGGAATCCTGTCCGGGAAATTCATGTACAGTCCCGTTCCGAAGATGAGCATGAGAAATCCTGATACGGCAAGGCTGCCATTGAAAAGATACGCGGGCATCCCTGAAACGCCAAGGTCGCTTAGCGCATTATCCGTCCATGAGAACCACGGTGCATAAAATATCGCTGCAAGTATTGATAAAAGAAGGATGACAGGAGCGATGATCCCGCATGCGCCTGCAATCTTTCCCCGATATGATTTCGTCCTCATTTAAAGCCGCCTTTGGTGATATGCTCTTTCATCTTCTCGAGCACTTTCCTTCTGTGCGATATCTTGTTCTTTTCATTCCCTGTCATTTCGGCGAATGATTTGGTATGACCTTCCGGAATGAAGATGGGATCCCATCCGAATCCCGATTCGCCTTTGGGCGGGCATACCTTTCCCTTTATCCCCCCTTCAAAAAAAGTTATCTTCCCCTTGCTGGAAAGTCCTATCATTGCCTTTACTGTGACCCCGAAATTATCATATTTCTTGCAGACGTCGTATATGCCCCTCCTCCCGACCGCTTCCAGCATCCATTTTATCAGCGGTCCGGGAAACCCGTTGAGGCAGTCCAGTCCGAATGAGACGTCCTCAGCGAAAACGTTGTCCTTCCCCGTCTTTAACGCTTCTTCCAGTTTCGCTTCTATTATTTTCCGGAGGTCGAGTTCCTGGATTTCGGCAAGGTCTGTTTTCAGTCCTTCGACGTCGCCGAGGATTTCCCGTGCCTCCCTCAGCTTGTTCTCGTTGCCCGTCACGAAATATAATTTAGTCATGCCCTATATTTGGGGAACAGATTTATTATACAAATACACTGTAATTATATTGGTCCGTTATGAAGGGAAAGCTTATTGTCGTCGAGGGCATAGACAAGTCCGGGAAATCAACTCAGGGAAAGATGCTCGTCGACTTCCTCAATTCGGAGGGCTCTGAAACCGTTTTCTGTTCCGAGCCCACGTATGAAAATTCCGTCGGCCTGCTTATCAGGAACTGGCTCAACGGGAAGGTCGAGATAGAATCCGGCGAAGCTGTTGCTCTCCTTTACACAGCCGACCGTTATGAAGACCTGAAAACGAGGGCTCTGCCCGCCCTGGAATCGGGAAAGAACGTCGTAATGGACAGGTACGTCCTTTCGACAGTCGTTTACCAGAGCGTCCTGTACGGCGTCGATACGGTATGGATAAAGGAACTGAACAAATTCGCCAGGAAGCCCGACATGACCATATTCATAGACATTCCCGCCGAGGAATCCGTGAAAAGGGCGGGGAATAATCCCGACAGGCATGAAAAGCTTGAAAAGATGGAGAAGGTCCGTCAGGGTTATCTTGAATTCGGGAAAGAGGAAAATTTTTTCATCGTGGACGGGAACCGCCCGGTGGATGCTGTTTTTGAGGATGTGAAAAAGGCAATCGAAGAAAATCTATGAAGTAGGTTTTTATTTTAAACATCTGATTATTTGCTATGTCAAAGCTTTCAATAAGTGAAAAGGACAGGAAGGACCTTTTCAAAAAGCACTATCGTGTTCTTGGAGACCACGGGGCCGTTGAAATCTGCACGTGGACCAAGAAGGCGCTGAAGAACCAGGGCGTCTGTTACAAGGAAAAATTCTACGGCGTGGACTGCCACAGGTGCGCACAGATAACTCCTCTTGTCTTATGGTGCGACCAGAACTGCATTTACTGCTGGCGTCCCATGGAGAACATGACAATAAAGAAAATCTCTGAAGAGGACGTCGATGATCCCGAAAGAATTCTGGCCGATGTCATTCCGAAAAGATGGAACCTTCTCAACGGGCTGCCGGGCAACGAAAAGGTGGATAAGAAAAAGTTGGAAGAGTCCAGGATTCCGAACCACTATGCGATTTCATTATCCGGGGAGCCTACTTTATATCCGAAGCTTGGTGAAATGGTGAAATTGCTGAGATCGAAGCCTGAAGTCAGGACTATATTCATCGTCACGAACGGCCAGAATCCGGAAGCTATCCGGAATCTGTCGGAAGAGAACGGGTTGCCGACCCAGCTTTACGTTTCTTTGACAGCTCCCAACGAAGAGCTTTTCAGGAAAATTAACGGGGCAGTGAGACCCGACGGATGGGAAAGGCTGATGAGGAGCCTCGAACTTCTTTCCGGAATTCCGGCAAGAACCGTCATACGTCTCACCGTCATCAGGGGAATGAATGATGATGACGTATATCTTGGGGATTATGCAGGACTTATTGAAAAATCGCAGGCCGATTTCGTTGAAGTGAAGGCTTACATGTACATCGGATATTCAAGGCGGCGCCTTGAAAAAGGGAACATGCCCGTGCATAAGGAAGTGAAGGATTTTTCTATGAAACTTCTTGATAATCTTCCGGTCTATGAATTCTCGGACGAGTCCGAGCCTTCAAGGATAGTCCTCCTGAAGAATAAGAACAGTAAGTATGATAATAAGATAAAACCGGAAGAGAAATAGATTAATTCTCAATTCCTTCGTTTTTCAGCAGAGTCTCAATAACATGATAATCCTCAGCCCTTTCTCCTTGGTTATTCTGGGATTCACTCACTGCCGAAAGAACATCCACATTTTTGCCTAAATATTCACTTAAGACTAAGTTCATCATCAATATTTCATTACATCCTCTTTGAAAGAATTCTGTATTTGAAAAAGCTATATCAAACATCTTCATGAAGTCTTCACTGGGTCTTTTAACGTCTATCACCCTGTTAAGTACATTATACTCTCTGCTACCATCTAATTCAATATATGAAGGCCAATCAACAATGTAAGGCTTTGAAATAGGTATGAAAATATTTGATAAATGGAATTGTCTATGCGCTATTCTTCCCTTATCATGTAACTCTCTCATACTCTTTGCAATCGGAATGTTTGCCTTTCTAAAACATTCAAAAAAGATTCTCATCGCATCTTCCATTCTCATTCCGGTGTATGCCGATTTGGAAAAAACATCTAATGTTTTTTCAGCGACTCTTTTCCCCGAAACAGACGGAACTGAATAAACAAAAAAACCGAAATTGCCATCATTGTTGTACAATCTTTCATCAAGATACCAACCATATGCTTCTACGATTGGGATTGCAAACGTTTCAAATTCCATTTTTGATATCTTTTCTGTCTTAATTACTTTTTCTTTCAGTTCTGGCGCGGTGTATGTACCTCTTGCCCTGTATTGGGGAACATCAATTTTTAAAGAACCATTATCAACATAAGAAGTTCCCATGGCTGTTTTGCTTTTCATTATTTTCATGAAATTTTCCTTATCTGGTTCCACCATATCAGATTCTTCAGTAAAACTTGTTCCGTTGCTATTGAATTGAATAGGTATAAAACCGATTCCGCTGATTTGGGCCGCATAAAGTTCAATTCCTCCTCTGTATGACTTTTTTTCTTTTTCAACTCTTA
>CAZKOV010000072.1:0-4730 GCA_964554465.1 uncultured archaeon | reverse complement strand
ATGCATGCGACACCGATAACGCCTTTGGGTTGGTGTTTTTTGATCATGTCAAACACCATTGAACCTCCCGGCACGATGAAAACCCTGTAACCCTTCTTTTCTGCAAACCTTTTCAGCTGTCCTATTTTACACTCATTTACGGGGCAATTTCTGCATTCATACCCGTTTTCTGTCATTTTCGCTTTGCAGGCATCCGCTATTCTCAGGCAGTGCGGAAGAAATAATATCTTTTCCCCGGGTTTCAGTTTTTCTATCCTTTCACGGAAAATCCTGTTCTTCAGTTCAATGTAGAGCTTATCCGCGTTTTCCGGCTTCTCACCGAGAATCTTGAGGGCTTTCTTGAAAGCATTCCTCGTGGAAAGGTCGACACCGAGATTGATGAGTTCATTAATGATTTTTTTCATATTAGACTATTATTGGTTCCGAAAGGTTTTAACTGGTTATATCCGAATTTTAATCTTCAATTCCATTCATATCTATGGTGGCTCCTGCGAGACTCTGCATAATATGCAAGGGCGGGCGTAATCTGTGCGGGAACAGTCCCTGTCCGTTGCTGACCAAGTTCAATATGGAAAACAAAGTATTCAAGAATATAGGAACGGATTTCTTCGGTAAATCCCCTTCAATATTCGTGGGAAGATTCGGTTACCCAAACGTTGCGGTGGGCCCGATGGGCTCCTTGGAAGAGAATGTCAACGACAATCCCACGGAATTATTCGGTAAAAGTTATGAAGAGATAATAAATCAGCGTGCCATGCTCTTAAGATCGAAGCATACGGAAAACATATTCTCGCGCTCAAGATTCGTCGAACAGAACCAGGAGATAGCATTGTCCAGCAGGAATGTCGATATTGAGCTTGAGTTTAAAAGAAAACCCGTATACAATTTGGAATTTTCGGATATCGTCCAGCCGATGGGTCCCAGCGTTTCCGTAAAAAAATTCGGCCTGGCCGAGAACGTCCCCATACCCCGCAGGGTGGACAGCCTGATCAATGACGAAATACCGGCGGCCGATGCGAGCTTCATGCTTTATAACTTCGGTTATGATGTAAGCAAGGTATCGGTCATATTGTCATCAGGCATTCTGGGAAAGGACAAAAACAAAAAGATTGTCCCGACGCGATGGTCGATAACGGCAACGGATGACACGGTAACGAAGAAGATGTTAAAAGAGATACGGGAATTCCCCGAGCTGTCTGATTTTCTCGTGTTCACCAGTTTCTACATGGATAACAGGTTTGAGGTGTTATTGATACCGGGCTCATGGGAATACGAGAATTTCGAGACTTGGGCACCCGGAACGCCTTGGGGCTTTGACCTGAAAAACCCCGAAATGATAGTTGAATATGAGCCTTTCAGGGGAAGGACAAAATACGCGGACAAGGAAGGTGGGGGTTACTATGCCGCGCGCATGGCCGTGGCTGAAAGACTGCACGGAATGAAGAGGCAGGCGAAGGCCGTCGTCTTCAGGGAAGTATATGAAGGTTATGTCATCCCTCTCGGCGTGTGGCAGGTCAGGGAGAATGTCCGCTCTGCCATGAAGACAAAACCGAAAAGGTTTTCCACGATGGAAGAAGCGCTGAATGATATAAAATCAAGACTTAAAATGGATATGAAGGATTATATCCAAAAAAGCAAAATATTAAGGCAGAGAAGGATAATGGATTTTATAATAAAAAAGGATCAGTAGAGATTCTCGCTTGCGTATCTCTGCCCGTTTTCCGATGCGATTTCAGCCGTTTCTGGAGAATACTGAGGGCGTCCGTTATAATCTTCTGTCCTGAATTTCTTGTATAACAGGTAAATTATGACAATTAATAACAGAAGTGTTATTATGGCCATGACTATGTTTCCTATTCCCCATGAACTCAGGCCCGCAAGATAATTGCCTGTCAGAACAGCGCCCGCGGCTCCTGCCAGAGGCATAAGACCATCTGAAACCTGGCTATAATCGTTTACATAGACCTTGACATCCTTCCGGAAGGTCTTTCCGGATTCGCTCGAAACGACCACATTCACTATAAATGTTCCCGCGTTCTTGGGTGTCAGCATTATTTTTTCCGTTCTTATACCCTGGAAATCGATATCATTGTCATAATGAAGCCAGCTATCTTCCATCCCGCCCGCGCTTATCGTGAATCTCTGCTGGGACGGGGAATTTATGTTTATGTAAATCTCGGATGTCGTCTGGACATCCATACGGACTTCTTTGGGATAAATATCCACGTATTCTTCCCCGGCAAAACCTGCCGAGGGCTCGCCGACATATATCGTCGCTGACTCGCTGTCCGTTGAGCCGCAGTCCATCTTTGCCTGCACATTTAAACTGTGACTTCCTTCCTCCAGGCCGAAATCAAAGTGCTTCTTTATTTTACTGCCCGAAGACATGGAATCCCTGTATATCCCTTTGACACTGCCGTCCACAAGGACTTTCAGTTCGAGATTTGCCGTGCTCGTGCCTGTATTCAAAACCTCGACTTCTGTCCATGAGAGCTTGTTTGCAGCCGAGTTTTGGGAAAAATCAAAGCCGCTTATTGATATGCCGCATGTTCCTGTCGCGGGAGGTGTGCATGTAGGACATGGCGGAGTATACGGAGGGTAATATGGTTCATAGCCTATTATAACTGTGAAACTATCATCATCTGAGTTTTCGTCATCGTCATATACTGTTGCCTCGCATCTTACGGTATCGTCATAAACGAAATAACTTTCATCAAGAACGTCAGAAACAGTTGCCCTGCTTCCACTGTCATAATATGTGCGTGTTCTTTCCTGATGGCCTTCCACGTACCATTTGATGACTATCCTGTTAATATCCCCGTCGCTATCATATGCCGATACCCTGCATTCAATGTCTTCGTATTCCTCGGGATCAGAAGGACTTATGTAAATGTTGTCTATTATCGGGTCGTGGTCCCCTGCCGGAGGTTCGCTTTCCCTTCTGACAACGATTGGAATGGTGCTGCTCCATGCGGATTCCAGGCTCTGGTCGTCCCTTACCTTTGTTCTCGCATAATATGTTCCATATGTTGCATATGTATGATAGACGTGATCCGAGCTTGTCCATCCTGAATTCGTTCCGTCTCCGAAGTCGAAATAATAGGAAGCAACACTCCCGTCGATATCATAGCTTGAATCCGCATCAAACAATACCTGATCGGCTTCATAAATGCTTGTCGGGTATGCATACATTACGGCTATCGGAGGCTGGTTTCCCGGCTGGCTTGTCTGGACATATACGGATGCAGAGTCGCTTCCGTACAGGCCTTCATCGTCATATGTAACAACCCTGCATGTTACCAGATCGCCTTCTTGGGTATAGGATGATGCCAGTGTGTCCTGCTCAATGTCGAATCCGCCTGCAATAGTCTTCGACGTGGATTTTATGACAGTCGAACCGTACCTGTTAGGTATTGTCCATTCGAAGACCATACGATAAAGGTTTCCGTCCGTGTCTTCTCCGGTACCTCTGCAGGTCAAATCCTGACTTGTTGTCGGGCTTACGGGCGTTATTTCCGCTTCCGATACGGGAGGATCATTTTCAGGCGGTTCTTCTGATTCCACAATGACGCTTGCCGAGAACATGACAGAATTATCATTATCATCATATACTACTGTCCGGCACTGGATCAAATCACCAACGCTCGTGTATGAATGACTGAGGGAACTGATGTCGAAGTCGTAATAACCGGAAAGTGTCTTCGTTTCGGTTGAACCGACCTGGACACCATTCCTGTACCATTTGAATTCTACGCTGTTCAGGTCTCCGTCAATATCATGTGCAGATAACATGCATGTTAGGTCGTTATCCGTGGTGGGAGCTTGAGGATGGATTGCAAGGGAATCGATAAAAGGAGGATTGTCTGAAGGAACAGACTGGATGATTACCGATTCTGTATCAGAATCTGTATTGCTGTTATCATCATAAACCGTGACATCACATCTTATCATATCTGTCGGACTTGTTGATGAACTTGATAATGTAACAGATTCTGTATCAAGATAACCAGACAAGGTTTTCGTTATTGATGAACCGACCTGGACACCATTCCTGTACCATTTGAAAACGGCCCTGTCAAGGTCACCATCATCATCTGAAGCCAACACCGTACATTCCAAATCATCATCTGTGACGGGATTTGAAGGTGTTATTTCTAACGTTTCGATAACAGGATCGTTTTCAACTGGCGCTGATGTGACTGTTATCCTGAAGGTATCAGTATCAAATAATGCTCCGGTATCTATGACCTTTACTGTTATATCACTATAACCAACACTTAATCCATTTCCGCAGACTACATATCTGTCACCGGATATCGAACAATCAATCACTCCTGTGTTGGTCTCGGATGTGATTATGTATGTTAATGCACTGTCAGAATCCTCAACATCGTTTGCATAATTATAAAGGTCTATCTGGTTTATCGTATTGCCAATCTGGACGGATTTATCAGGAATGCCGGCTATTACTGGCGGAGTGTTTGTTCCAGGCTCTGACTGGACTGTTACGGTCCTGCTGGATGCAACATTTCTTGAACCAGCATCATACACCCTTGCCTTGCATCTTACTTCATCATTATAATCGGTATAGGTGTGGGAAAGAATGTCTGAAGCTGAGTCGGAATTCCCGCTGACAGTCTTATCAACAACTTTAACGGGACTGTTCATGTCTTCCACATACCATTTGAATTCTACATGATTCAGGTCTCCGTCTGCATCCGATACAGAAA
>CAZKOV010000071.1:0-4916 GCA_964554465.1 uncultured archaeon | reverse complement strand
TCGTTTTCTAAAAGATAATCAAAAGCGTTTACAATTCTTAAATCAAAACCCCAATTCCTTTTTATGAAGACCCAGGCTGATGTGTTCTATAGTCTGCCCGAGGTTTGGGATTTCTGTCTCGAGAAGATATATGACAAGCCCGAGTATGTGGAGGGCTTTATCGAGTTCATGAAATCCTTCGGGATATCCGAAAAGTCCCTCACACTTGATGCAGGCTGCGGTTCAGGCTTTCCCTCGATAGACCTCATAGAGAAGGGATACAGGATAATAGGGATTGACAAGAGCAGTGAGATGGTGAGGCAGGTACAGCTGAACGCCAGAAAGAGGGGAACCAGCATAGAGGCTTACCATGTCATGTGGAACAGCCTTTCGAAGAGGTTCGATCCTATATTCGATCTTGTTTACTGCCGGGGAAATTCCCTTGTCTATGCGGCATCGTGGGAGCAGAACTGGATTGTTCCCTCGCGTTCTCTTGAGGAAATATCAGCCGCCATTAAGAATTTCTATGAAGTGCTGAAACCAGGCGGTATCCTTTATGTGGATATCACCAACAGGAACGAGAATCTCCATGAGGAGAACATAGGCACCGTCAATACCATGGAAGGTCCTGTCGGGATAACATGGAAGATTGAGCATGATTATAAGAATAAAATAAGGACATGGACGATAGCGTTGAATTTTTTGGACAGTGGCATAAAGAGGGTCTATCCTTCCTACAGCTATTATCTTGACCACAGGGATCTGGTTTCATTCTTCAGGGAAGCGGGCTTCAGAAAAGTCGATGAGGATTATCCCGTTAAGGGAGAGAAGAATTATAATGTCTATGTCGGGCATAAGTGAGATTAAAGAAAAGTAAGATAATTAATAAATTTGTTCACCGTCTCTTCTCTACAATCAGAACAAAATCAACATCATTCACAGGTGCAGGAGGGGAATTCGGTATAATTGACACGACATCCCCGTTCATGCTGTTAAGGAACTCCTCCAGCTTGTACTGGTCCTTTGCCATCTTTATTTCAAACTTATGAACCCTGTATTTTAATACCATTCTATCAATCCCCCGTCCTCATAATTAGAATGGAGATTGATAAAGCAATTTTCAATTTTATAAACTCTGAGAAGGAATACCAGAAACTGAAAGCAGAGAAGAAGAAACGATTTCCTAATCCTTCTTCTTTACCGATCCGATTGCAACTACAGATATGAGTGCCATCAGTATCCCGAAGAAGAGCAGGATAAGCCATGCCATAGTCTCCCCTGCCAGCATGAACAGATAGGCAAATATGAACAGGAGAGCCGTTATCACTACAAGAATTGGCGTAACCCATCTTGATGATATTTCTACCATATTTTTCCTGTTCCTATTCTCACTTCTTCTTAAACGCCAGATAGAAATGGGCAAGGGCGTTGGTGCTGAATACGGTCATGAGAGCGACGCCGATAAGGTATATGATTATCGCCGGGGCCAACGACCATCCGCCTGCAAGTATTGCCATTAGCACTCCGGTTCCGGCCCCCTCTGCCGAAACCCCGACAAGTGTCGGGAGCAGCAGCGTAGCCAACGTAATCATTGCGGGAAGAAGGAATATAACAATGATAATCCCCGTTATAATGGTTATCAGCAGCCAGACAATGAAGACATCAACTGTCCTGATTCTGAATATTTTGTATGAATCCCTGAGGGCGTCATCAAAGCTCATCTTCCTGACTATTACCGCAGGCATGGCGAAGAGGAACATGAGACCTATTATTATTGATAAGATCCATCCTACATATGGTATTAAGCTGAGGAAACCTGAAATAACACCCACTATTATGCCTGCCATAAGGAGTGAAAGGTATTTTTCCTTCGCGACCTTCCAGCTCTTGTCATACTCCTTGGGTTTTACGGACTGATGGAACAGGGCACCGACGATATACAAACGGAGAAGCCCCCAGATAATGAATACAAGCACGGAAACACCGATTACACCTATTATTGATGATGCAACCAACAGGTCGCTAACGTTACCGGCGATTATGCTGCTTATTGCAGATGCGTTCGAAATCAAATAAGAAAACACTACTATAAAGGCGACAGCATCCAAGACGAACAGAGGAAGCCATCTCTTTGGCTCTATGCAGAAATGCAGAGCCCCACCCAGAACTTTTCCGTACTCAACCATCTTTATAGTTCTTTGCGGGAGCTTAAAAAAGTGACGCTTCTGGAAAACCGATTCATGCCTTTTCTTTCTTGAAGATAAAAATAACACGTTTGGTTTTCCCGTTATTCTCCGATAATGGCAGTATCTGCACGAGCTCCCAGCCCTGTTTTCCGAATTCGTTTACCTGCGCCATGAACTCGACGGGCAGCTTGGTGTCTATAATCCCCTTCGTCTGCACTTCGAATGCCTTGTATTCGTATTTCATGATATATTAATTAGGTAGCGGGTTAAAATGGTTTTTTATTTATAAGCAGCTTCGGAGAACAATTATGTATGGGATTAGTAGACAAGATAAAGGCATACCTTTTAAGTCCTTCAGAGGCCTTTGAAAACGAGAAGAGCACTACAATGGTGGATGCGTTAAAGTATCTGCTCATACTCACTATAGTAATAGCCGTGCTTCTGGCAGTGCTAAGTTATGCATCATTGGAAGTGCTCGGAACATTAATGGGAGGAGCAGCATTAGGCCCAATGGCCTTCGTGACTACTTTAGTTTCAGTATATGTAGGAGTGGTTATCGGTTCCTTCATTGGCGCTATTTTATTCCACATATTTGCATACATATTCGGCGCCAGAAAAGGATTCACGCAAACGTATAAGATAACGGTCTATTCGATGACACCGACATTACTTCTCGGATGGATACCAATTCTTAACTTCTTAACAGGTCTCTGGAGTCTTTACTTGGAATACGTAGGTCTTAAGAAACTGCATGAAATGACAAGCGGAAGAGCAATATTAACGATACTTATTCCAATAATAATTGTTGGAATAATTGCATTATTTGGTGCATTATCGTTTTTAATGTATGATACAACGGCATTTTTACCAACTGGACCTTGAATTCGATTTTTTTTCTTTTTATTTTTAGAAACTGTCGGATTTAGTCGGCCTTATACCGTCTTCCGTTATCTCGAAACCGACAGTCCTGCCTTCCGGGAGCGATCTGTGTTTGACGAGTGTCGCTGTTCTTTCTCCCGGATTATTATCAGGTTCTATAAGGACTATGCATTTGGACCAGTATTTTATCGTATCGCCTCCTATGATCCTGGACTCCCCCGTGTCCCAGTTCTTGAAGACATGGGAAGTCAGTATGACGGGAACGTTCTTCCCCCTTGCGATATTCGAAAGAACGGAAAGCTGTATCGATAGCTCCTTGTTGGCTTCCATAGTTTCCCTGCCCGGCTCAGCGCATTCGAGCCTGTATAAAGCCACCATGGAATCGACTATCACCATCCCTTCCTTAAGTTTCTCCACATCCCTGATGACATCGGATTGTTCCTTGTAGTTTTTGGGATTGAAAATCCTTATTTCCCTGAGAAAGTTTTCCGCCTCTTTCCCCGCGATTTGTTTCATTCTCTCGGCAGACAATCCTCCCTCGGTGTCTATGTAGAATACCTTGCCGCCGTTCTTCACGAATTCCAGTGCTGCAATTATGCATATGTTCGTCTTGCCTGATCCCGGAGGCCCGTAAAAATTAGTCAGGGATCCATGCTCTATCCCGTTCATCAGGTCTGAAAACGGCTCGGGCAGAGGAAGGATTGATTTCATATTAGTAAATTAGGACAATATCTTAAAAACGGATTCAGAATTTGATTATCTTTTCGGTTTTCCCGTATTTTTCCAGAACCCCATTATAATCCATTGTGCTCGTGTCCCCCATTGAGTATCCAAGCATTTCAACAGTTCTTTTCACGGATTCTTCCGTCGGTCCCTCAACTTCAAGGAGCGGGGGGATTCCGGGATATTCATCTATCTCGATTTTCACGTCATCTATGACGAAGGAAGTTCTTTTCTTTTCGGTGTGCCTGAAGGCCTCCACGCCTGAGAGTTCAAGGATTTTTTTCATTGTTTCAGCATCATCGACGTTTGTTTCTGTTTCATCATATATCTTGAATTCATCGTTGTCGTCTTTTCTGCATTTATAGACAATCTCGTTCTCATCCCCCGACCGGCGTATTCTGATAAATTCATGTTTCTTTCTCAACCTTTTATCGGGGAAATCGTAGAAATCGGCAATTATCATCCTTTCCGCAGTCTTTTTTCCACCAAGGTCAATAATCCTTTTTGTAATCTTTTCTTTATCTATCTCAAGGATTTTAACCTCAATTTCTCTCATAAGATAGATTAACCAAAACAAAATAAAAAAGAAAAAGGGTTTTGTTTATTAAGATGCCTGATCGCTCATGGAAACTATCGTAAGCATTCCTTCCTTAGCGACACCCATCATGACGCCGTACGGTATGCGGACCTGGACATCGGCAATCGTGGAGTTACCCGGATACAGGTTTCCATTAGTCGTGTTGTCCCAGAAGTAATCCGCGTTTGCACACGGTCCTCCGCCGGGTGCGTCCTTGTTCCATTTGTATAACATCAGTTTTTCCCCGCAATCCCAGACTGCAGCACAATAACCGCTCCACGGGCCCGTGTCTATGTTTACATATCCGACGTTCCCTGAAGGACTGCCTGTCCATGATGCATCAGTCAGCGTGAATTCACTGAAGTCCGTACCTTCTGATGCCCCCTCGGTCGTATCGAAGTTCAGCGAACCGTCAACACTCTGTGAATGATAGTTTATGCCTATCCTCAGTGTTGTCGTGTTGCAGTTTGCGGATGTCGACTGGTTTTCGACCGTCCAGAAATACTCATACGTCGTGTTCCTGATGCGGCCGTATCTCCAGTTAGCCGGAGTGTTCAGGTATACGAGTGGTG
>CAZKOV010000070.1:0-4952 GCA_964554465.1 uncultured archaeon | reverse complement strand
CTATGTATGCAGTTCATATATAACGGTGTGACACAGTTCAAAGAGAAAGGCGTTTATATAACTACTGAAGAAGCTGCCGGTAATATAAAAAGACAGGCATCAAAGTTTCGCTGGAATATCGAAGAACTGGAAAAGAACGGCTCCATGAGATTGGTGGAAATAGAACCGTTTGACATAGAGACAATATCAGAGAGACTTACTGAAATCGTGGAAACGATGGATGCGAAAAGGATAGTCATAGATTCTGTAAGCATGTTTGAGATGTACATACATGACCCTTTCAAGATAAGAAAGACTCTTTTCAAGATTTTACAACGCGTCCGTGAAATGAACCGTCTATGTCTCGTCACAGCAGAAATTCCGGAGGATAGCAAGGGACTCTCAAGGGAAGGTGTCATAGAGTTCATGGTGGACGGCATCATACTCCTGAAATATTTGGGAATAGCAAAATACAAGCGCTCTCTCGCCATAAGAAAGATGAGAATGACGGATCATTCATCTGATATACACCCATTTGAAATAACAAACGCGGGAATAGAAGTTTATTCTGTTTAGATTTCTGATTTTACATCTCTTCAGGCCCTTTGATCCCGAGAATCCACATACCGTTTAAAAGGACCTGTTTCACTCCCCCCACGAGACCGAGACGTGACTTCATTATCTTATCCTCCGCTTTGATAACGGGTACGAACTGATAAAATTCGTTGAATTTTGTTGCAAGTTCAAATACATAGTTTACTATGATAAGGGGTTTCAGTTCGCTGTAAGCATCACTTACAGTCTTAGGAAATTTTGCAAGATAACGTAGAAGTGAAACTTCTTTCTCATGTGTAAGAAGCGATGCATTTATTTCTCCTTTCTTTCCTGCTTTCTTTAGAAGTGAGCACATTCTTGCATGGGTATACTGGATATATGGGCCCGTCTTTCCCTGAAGATCCAGCGCTTCGTCCCAGTCGAATTTAATGGGTTTCACGTTGTCTATGTTGAGCATCGTGAACTTCATTGCACCGAAAGCTATCATCCGGGAAACTTCCTCTTTATTCTTAAGGTTAGGATTTCTTTGCTCAATCTCCTGTTTTGCTCGTTTTATCATTTCATTTTTCAGATCTTCGTATACTATCACGTTACCTAGACGGGATGCCATTTTGCCTTCTTTCAGAGTCACGAGACCATATGATACGTGGATATGATCTCCCGGTTTTGCGATTCCCGAAAGCTCGTAAACCTTGAACAACTGCTTGAAATAAAGATCATGCTCTGATGCAACAACATATAAGAACTTGTCAACTTTATGGTTTCTTTTTTTGATTTGCAGGAGACCTGCATCCTTTGCCGCATAAAGCGGGGTTCCGTCATTCTTCAGAAAAACCAATACCCCGAGATTATATTTTTCAAGATTGGCTATAACGGCCCCGTCACTCACCTGAAGCTTTCCTTCATTAACTAATTTTCTTACTACTTTCTTTCCTTCTTCCACAGTTATACTTTCTGGATACCATTGCTCAACACTTACACCGAGTTCATCCGCGATACGTTCATAGTCATCATAACACCGTTTGCGTATATCCTTCCATACAGGCAAAATTGCGGGATCTTGCCTGTCTATGAGGCGGTTAATCTCAGCAACTTCTTCTTTGTACCCGGGTTTTTCTTCTACCTTTTCACAAGCAGCTGCATATATATCCCCGGTCCATTTGCTGAAATCTTCTTTTGGGATTTCACCTTTGTAAAAATTCTTGTAATACCATAACCACTTTGCGACATGTGTTCCGACATCCCCGCTGAAATTCACTGTCGCTGTCTTAAAACCGTTAAAAAGAAGAATTCTGTTAATCGCTTCACCAAAAACAGCGTTTTTTACATGTCCTATATGGAACGATTTGAATGGATTCGCCTGAAACACTTCAAGCAGATATGTCAGATTTCCCTTCCCCTTTCCGAAATTCCTTCCTTCCTTTTTTATCGATTCTAAAACATGATTTCCAAGTTGTTCCCAGTCGCCAAAAAAATTGACATACGGACCGGCCTGTTTTATTTCCTTTATCATCCCTCCGGTTTTAAGGTTCTCCGAAATCTCTTTTGAAACTTCTAATGGTGGTTTTTTTGTCTTTTTTGCTAAGACAAAACACGGGAAGGCGACATCTCCCAGTTTTTCGTCAGGTGGTGTTTCAAGTGATATATCTTCTTTATCTATTTTTTTCTTAAGAATGTCATAAACTGCCTTTTCCAGCTCGGTTTTAGGGAAGAACTTCATAACAAAACCTTCGTTTCAAAGATATATATACCTCTCATCTTCTCTTCAGTTTACCGTTCCACTGAAGCCATACAACCCAAATCAATAATACTAATATTATTAAAAATGCTTTCCAGAGATAATCATGAATAAACATTGAAGTTTCGTAATTTATGAACTGCTCCGCCCAAACTATAAAAAATATTCTCGCAAGGTTTCCTGTCCAAAGTATTAAGGAACCTGCAATCATTCCGAGAATTCTTCTTTTGATTAGAACTTCGGGAACCGCAATCATCAAAGCTATCAATAGCCATATGGATTTCCACGGAGTGCAGTCCTCGGATATCATAAATGAAAATTCGTGTGTATTATTCACGGTAATCAAAAATCCTTCTCTTGAAGGACCGAAACCGTTGAATTCAAAAACGTATAATGATTGTGTTATCACAGATTCCTGTAGAGGATGTAAATGTATATTGAAATACAGCACAAGGTAAATAGGTGCAGCCAGAATTATCATCTTGATAAGGAAAACGAGAACTGAAAGCATTTCTTTCTGCTTTTTTGCCATCTTCGTTGTTTTCATGATTATAATATGGATTATCAGTGATTTTAATTTAGAAAATAATTGGAAAGTTAGTGTTGGACCGATTGTTGTATCTGGGATGTATAGGTTTCCTTCGTTCTCAGCACTGCTCTCGTCTCTTCAAGGTCTATCTCAACTTCTTTTTCTATCCTCGCGAGTTCGACTCTGTTTAATCTCCGCTCTTCCAGCGTTCTTATGTTAAGTTCAATCTGATCGAGTTTTTTCAGAATCTGGGATTTTAAGGGCTCATTTATTTTCAGGGTCTTCTCTCTCTGGCGATCCCATCTCTTTCTAAGCTTTCTTATACGTCTTCCGTGACCGAAAAACCTTGTAAGAAACAAAAAAATCACCGTCTTTTTATCGCTCCTTTTGTTATGACTTCCTTCACTTTCGGTCCTTTCATTCCCACCGCCTTGAACAGCTCATTTTCAAGATAAGTCCTGGTTTCCACGTATATTGCTCTTGATTTATATTCGAAAATGGATAGAGCTATCATTATTGCAACCGTAAGCGTGATCACTATGCTGTGTGAATATATGAGACCCATAATCAGTCCCAATAAAGAAAAACCTACCATTATTGCAATGACTAAAGACAGTGTATTCCATTCACTTACGAGGATTTCATATTTTTTCATAATGGCGTTTTGCGGGATAATATCACCTCATCTCATATTATTATTTCTTCTCGGGTTTCTGCTGTTGTTTCCAAGGCGTCTGTTTGTTGTATTGTGATTTGGCAAGACTTCTACATAATCAGCGGCATTCTGAAGAGCTTTGGAAAAACCGGGTTTTGTACCTACAGAGAAGAATTTCTTTCCTCTCCTCTTTATTGTTTGTACTGCAGGAAGATAATCTGCATCCCGTGAGACTATACAAACTATATCAATATTATCATCATAGGCAGCTTCAACCGCTGCAACTGCGACCGATACATCCACATCCGCATCGACTTCTCCAGCAAGCATGACCCTTGTCTCCAATCCTTCATTACCTACAGCCTCTATCAGCTTTTCGGGTGCATGCTGGTTCAGAAAAACCTGCCCTGTGATAATCCTGCCATAATTCTTGACAATTCTCATGAGATCGTCAAGATCAACACCAAATTCCTTCCGGAGAATGTTAGGTCCGTCAACGAACATGGCAATATTCCTATCGGTGCCTTTTCGCACCTTTTTTCCAAATAACATTGAAATCACCTATGGTAAATAATTGGTTACACTAGTATATTACTTCATTTGAAAGCTGTCATTTACAATTCCAATGAAAAGAAATTAACCGCGTTTCTTTTGGCCGCTTCCAGAATTTCATCTTCTGAAACTTTTCTTATTTCAGCCATTTTCTTTGCGGTTATTTTGATGTTCCATGGATAGTTGCGTTTGTCGTGTTCCTTGTTCGGGGAAAGAAAGGGGGCGTCTGTTTCCAGCATGAATTTATCCATTGGAATGTCTCTGGCCACCTTCCGTACTGTTTTTGAAAAAAGAATACCTGTAGAAATCGAAATATGATAACCTTCACTGACTATTTCCTTTGCAAGGTCGTTTTTCCCTGTAAAACAATGGAAAATTACGTCTCTCAGTCCTTTTTCCTTAACGATCTCGAAACATTCCCTTTCGGCATCCCATGTATGCAGGAGCAAAGGGAGACCGGTTTCCTTTGCGAGCTCTATGAACTCTGAAAAAATTTCCTTTTGCTTTTCGCGTTTTGAACTATCATGCTCCCAGTGAAAATCCAGACCCACTTCTCCGATCCCGACGATTTTTTCTTTGTTTTGTCTGATGAGCTCGATTATGTCTTTATAATTTTTTCCGCCGTCTGTTGGATGGTAACCGAGTGTTGGGAAAAGAAATCCTTTGTTTTTTTCACATAATCCCAAAGCGCATACTCCTTCATCATATCTTGCTGTGCCTACGACAACCGCTGAGAGTTCGTCCTTACATTTCTCAACGATCTCGGATCTGTCTGTATCAAAATCGTCAAAACACAAATGTGCATGAACATCTATCATGCCTTAACATTGGAAACCAAAGGATAAAAATACATTTATAAGACTTTCCTTTCAAGTATATTGTATGTTTACCAGCACGACTACTACGGGAACGACGGGTTCTTGTTAGTCGGAAATATGCTGGGG
>CAZKOV010000069.1:0-4961 GCA_964554465.1 uncultured archaeon | reverse complement strand
TGGAGATGATCAGGGAGAGCATTACAAATGTAACTCCGATAACCCTAGTATCTGCGCATGTTGTGATTCTGATAGTGATATTGTAGATAGTGATGGAAATTGTGTTTTATATAATAAGCCTTCTCCTAAAATTGGTGATAACTCCCAATGTGATGGAACCGAAGGAGATACTAGTTCAAGTGTATGTACAGGGTGTCAGACAGTGTATATGCAAACTGCGGATTACAGCTTGTATGTTGATCATGGAGTATGGGGATTGAGCACTGGAGATGCATCTCTCTCTCAATACTGGAACGGGAGGTGTTGTGGTGATGATACAGGAGAACATCCTTGTGAATGCCTTCATTCACCTATTACAAATAATGGCTTGGATTGGTATTGTGGTACACCGAGCGTTGCCTGCTGTGATGACTATAGTGACTGTGTAAAGGACGGGCAATGTTATGATGGACGAGACGCTACCCATTGTGGTTTGAATAATGGGGGCGATGATGACTGCGCGTATTGTGATATTAATACATGGGCAGATTGTGATGATGATTATTGGGATTGTAATGCAGCTACATGTGGCTCAAGTTCTGGTGTAGAAGCAGGAGAATCCGGTGTTGGTGAATATGACGACTGGCCTAATTCAAGGCAATGCTGTGGTGATGATGCGGGAGAGTATTATGCTGGTTCATCCAACGGAAAGTCATGTGATGGGACAGAAGCATGCTGCAACTCTGCAAGTGATAAAGTAGAGAACGGGCAGTGTGTATCTTCGTGCTCACCAACATGTCCGAAAGGATATGAACTGAAGAACGGAAAATGTATGGTCAAAACGCCTTTCGTACCTCATGTTGTAAATGGAAATGCATATGATCCATGCGATGGTCAGGGCAGTTGTTCGTCGTCATCGGATTACATTTTATGCGACGGCGACGGAAAATTAATGTGCAGGTTCGGTGGAAGTTGTATCGGTAATGTCCAGTGCAGTGGCGGTGCAAACGTAAGGGACGTAAACAATGATGGTGTAGCCGGAGCCATATGCATGGGTTATCCGACTTTCAGTTTCGGTTCCGATTTCGTAAGAACGATAGTGGGTTCTTGGGTAGACTGTGATGCTGATAAGACAATATGTGAAAGTTCTGGCGGCCAGACTAGATGCGGTCTTCACTGGGTAGGTTCAGCCGGTTACAAGGCAGGAAAGGACAAGGGTTACTGTTGCGAAGACGATAGGGGAGAAAAATATATAACCAAAGACTGTGACGGAAACACTGTGAGTATATGCTGTCCTTCGGACAAACCCAATGTAAAGGATGGTGAATGTATTGCAGAGTGCCCCGTCTCACCAGAGAAAACTGCATGCACTTGGACAGAATGGCATGATGATGATTATCCCAGCGGTAAAGGTGATTACGAAAATCAAATATCCTGCCCGGAAGGAAAAACCGCGGTTAACGTGGAATGCAGGACAACATCAGACAAAAAGGATTATAGCCTGACAGGAGAAGTATACACTTGTTCATTGGATTACAGTACAGATGGCGGCGGTTACTGTGTGAACGCCAAGCAAACAAAAAACGGACATCAATGCAGTACATACGAGATGTGCTGTTCAGATTACGAAGTAAGGCTTTGCTGTGCCTAAATCATTTGTGTGCAAAAACAATATCAATTACATCTTCTTTTTTATCAATCCTTCCAAATCCTACCCTTTCCATCTGGATTATATCTCCGACAGAAAGCTTTTTCATTGATTTCTCTCCGAGCGCTTCGACCGTTTTTCCGGAATATATTATTTTTACTTTAACATTGGGCTCCGATACCCACTGGATTTTCGGCATTTCTCTTATTATGTCTGTGCTTTCTATTTTAGTTTCTTTTTCAAGCTTAATGTTGAAAAGGCCTTTCAGTCTTACGATCTTTCCTTTCAGTTTATCAAAATCGTCGCCGGACACATAAACCGTTCCATTTTTTACCGGCATCTTCTTCGTGCCTCTTTCGGGATGGTCGGGATGCAGCGGTTCTTCAAGGCCATTTATCTCGCTGATTCCTTCTATTGAAATCTTTTCCGGTTTTATTACAACCATGTACCTGTTGGCAACCGGATCTATTGCCTTTTTATTAAAAGCTTCAAGATTTTCCCAGGATGACTGTATATCATTTTTTGAAAGGCCGCAACTCAGTGCAAATCCTTTGAGGGCTTCGGGGGAAAATCCTCTTCTGAGAAGTGCGCGGAGTGTTGGCAATTGTGGATCGTCCCATCTGGCTTTTCCGGAATCAACCAATTCCCTCATTTCCCTGCTGTGCTGAACTGTTCCGGGAAATTTGATCATTCCGAAATTTATGGTGACGGGTTTTTCCCATTTAAAGAAATCATAAATCACGTTCTGGACAGCGGTGTTATGCTCATGTTCTTTTCCCCTGAATACATGCGTAATTCCTAGCGTGTGATCATCTATCGCACAAGAAAAATTATAGAGAGGCCATGCGTTATGTTTCTTGTCCTGAAGAGGGTGTTCCGTCTTGTTTATCCTGAAAATAGGCGGATCCCTCATTACGGGATTTTTATCCTTCATTGATGTTTTCAGGCGGATGACCGCTTCACCTTCATTGAAAGTTCCGTCTTTCATTTTTTTCCAGTCTGAAATATTATCATCGGCTGATTTGCTTCTGCAAGGACAATCTTTCAATTGATTTTTAAGTTCTCTGAAATCTTCAGCGGGACAAGTACAGACATAAGCTTTCCCGCCTTCAATAATTTTTTCAACATGGTCATAATATATTTTCATCCTCTCCGACTGATGAACAATTTCATCCGGCTCAATACCACATCTTTTCAAATCCTCTTTAATCCAGTCGATGAATTCCGTTTTGATCTTTTTTGCATCCGTGTCCTCTATCCTCAAAATGAACTTCCCGTTGTATTTTTTTGCATAAGCATAACTGAGCATGACCGCGCGTAAAAACTGTCCTAATGTCAGAGGACCGGTTGGTGACGGAGCGAACCTCGTAACGACCATTCCGTCTTCCGCTCCTTCAAGGTCGGACAACCCGCCTTCTTCCCTTTTTTCCTTGACAAGAAGCTCAGGGGCTATTTTTTCCAGTTCCTTTTTTCTTTCTTCTTTGGAGAGAGGATTGATTTCTTTACTGACATCAATTATCATCTCTTTAAGCTCGGTTGTATTGTTCTTAAAATCCGGTTCCTGGGAAATTATTTTTCCCATAACAGATCTCACATTGATTGGGCCATCAAAGAATGATCCGTTTTGTAATACGAATTTCCTTACAAATTCTCTTTTATTATCAATCATAAAACCGGCCTTACCTTATGATTCCTGACATCTTTCAGTTTGTCATGCCAGGAAAATATAGTGAAAGAGAGTATTCCGATTGTTTATCTCTTCCTCTATAGTTTTATATTCAATATTAAATAAATTAAGGCATATGAAGCTCAAATTCTTAGGCACAGGCTCCGGCTGGGGTGTCATGATCCGTCAGGACAGAGCCACGGGTGGGATATGGCTCGAAATGGATGATGAGAAAATCATTATTGACCCTGGCGCAGGCTTCCTGTGCAAGGCAAAGGAGTATGGAATTGACCCGACAGATTTGACCGCTGTCATTGTTTCGCACAACCATACAGACCATGCTACGGAAATAAACGTAGCTATTGAAGCAATGATTACCGGTCATGACGGGAAATATGGAACTGTTCTCGCAGGGCATAACGTCCTCAACAATTCCGATAAATACGTTCAGGCACTTTCAAAGTTCCACGAAGACCTGCCCGAGCGGATACTTGAGATGGCTCCCGGAAGTGAAGCGAATATAGGGAAGATAAAGGTTTACGGTACCAAGACCGAGCATTACGAAACGAAATGTGTCGGCTTCTTACTCGAAGGAAGCAGGAAGATTGGTTATACCTCAGATGGGATGTATTATCCCGGGATGGGCAGCCAGTTCCCTGACTGTGATTTGCTTATTGTTAACGATTTCCTGCCAAACGGTAATTTTATGCCAGGTCACATGAACACTGAGGGGACGATAATGTTAGCCATGGAAGCCAAACCAAAGAAGATAGTTATCACCCATTTCAGCGAGCAGATGCTTGAAGTAGGACCGGTACATGAAGCTGTCTTAATAGAAAAACAGACGGGAATTCCCACCACTGCAGCGGAAGACGGAATGGAAATAGAAGTCTAATCTTTTATTAATATTTCCTTCTATAATATCAGAATATGCCCCTGTAGCCTAGCTTGGATAAGGCGCCAGCCTTCTATTCATCGAATAGAAGAGCAGAGACCAAAAATCGGAAAGACCGATTGAGTATTATTAGCGAAGTCGGTCACGTAAATGTTTGGTCTATGACGATGAAAGCTGGAGATCGTGGGTTCGAATAACCAACTCATAGAGTGTTTGTAAATGAGTTTCATGTCGCTGAAAGCGACTGTCGGTTAGAAATTCCCACCGGGGGCATATATTATTAAAATATTCTTTGGTATCCAACTCTGAAATTATGCGTTCCGTCCGTGAATCTCCTGTACCATGCTTTAAATGATGATTTCTTCCCTAATTGTTTGTTAACTTCTGCACCATAAACGTTTTTCGAACCTTCGTATCCTGTGCCATGATGATGCCGGACGAGACCCGAGACCTTTACACCCTTTCCAAGATTAATATCAACATTCCAGTGTGTCTTGAATTCGCGTTCTGGGAAGCTATGAGGATAGATTATTAAATCGGTGTCAAACCGCCATAATTTTAATTTCTTGGATTTCACACCAACTCTGTATATGTCATTCCATTTACCTCCGTCGGGACCATACTCGATATTGAACGCTGGTGATATTATGAAAATATTCCTTAATTCATCAAAGAAGATGTCATGTTCCCCGTACCAGCCATTAGGATTAACATTTCGTTAATCCAAATAATTTTTAAGGGTAAGAGGTCCCAGTTTACTGTAACCGGAAATC
>CAZKOV010000068.1:0-5091 GCA_964554465.1 uncultured archaeon | reverse complement strand
AACTTCTCAGCTGCAAGAATGATATTCTCCATAAAATCTCCTCCTATGTGTAGAATGATTTTAAATAATTTTATTTGTTGTTTAAAATATGCCGGTTTTATATGAAAGAGCCAAAATAATTCATTATTTGAATAATGTTGCCAAAAATCATGGTCTTGAAATCAGATTTAGCAGGAAGACATCAAGAACGAGATATGATAGTTTTGCGAAAACAGTTGACCTTAATGAGCCTGATTCATTTTATGACATTTTCCTTTCGCAGTCAAATAAAAGAATGGTTGCAAGAGTCACCCTTCCAAAACCAATAGTTCCTTTAGGATTACCATTTCCTTTAGTACCAGAAATTGTAACAAATGATGATAATTTGAGAGAGGAGTTAATGACGGCTGTAAAGAGAGGATATCAAGGAGATATTTACTACTTAAATTCGAAAGATGAAATACCTACAAGAATGAAAATCTGATTATTTATAATCACTCTCGCTCATATATTCGCTCTTCTGCATATATTCGCTTCTCATGGAATATACATCTTCTGTGAAATCCAGATTGTTGGATGAATATGTATCTTCTTTGAATTTCTCCTCATCATCCGATTTCTTTTTTACAGTCACTTCAAACGCTTCGTTGAAATCAGGAAAGTCGGGAACCTTGTTTGTACTTGTTCCCTTTCTCCACAGTTCTTTTCCGTTCATGTCGATTGCATGTAAATAACAGTCCCATCCTCCGAGATAGATGACATCGTCCTTGATTCCCGGAGGCCAGTATACATAGTGCCCGCACCTGAACCTCCATATCTCGTTCCCCCGCATGTCAAGGCAGTAGAGATGGTTGTCTGTGGATGAGATGAAAATACTTTCATTGTATATGACAACAGGACCAAGTCCCGCTTCCGCACCCGGGAACTGTTTTCTCCACAGCTCGGTTCCGTCTGTTGTTATTGCTATGAGAAAACCGTCCCTTGAAGACTGATATAGTATATCTCCATGCAATATCGGTGAACTTTCATTTCCGTATTGTCCAGTCTTAAATCTCCATATTTCTTTTCCGTTCTCGACGCTTAACGCATAAAGAAAATTGTCAAGGGATATGACAAACACCTTTTTATCCTTTACGGGAAAAGGCATCAGGTTGTATATTTCGTCTCCCGTCTTGAACCTCCATATTTCAGAGCCGTTATCCTTGTTCAAACAGTAAACGTAACCATCGTAAGACGCCACAATGACTTTTTCATCATGAACAGCCGCCATGGATGCGACGAGACCGCCTGTCTTGAATTTCCATATCTGTCTGCCGTTTTGTGCATCAAGACAATAAATGAAACCGTCCTTTGATCCGAAATAGACTTTTTCGTTGTCTATGACAGGAGCGGAATTTATCTCCCCGTTGGTCCTGAAAGACCAGACAACCTTCCCGGTTTCCGCATCAAGAGAATACATCTTTCCGTCGTAGCTGCCAGTGTAAACCTTTCCGTCATGAAAGCAGGGCGAGGAATCCAGAAACTTCTCGTCGGCGTGGAAACGCCAGACCTCCTCACCTTTCGTGTTTATGCAGTAAAAATAGTTATCGCATGCTCCATAATAGATTTTATCTCCCACAACAAGCGGTATCGTGCTGACAGCTCCGCCATAGGAAACCCTCCACAGAATGTCGTAGGATTTCTTTTTCCTCACTTCCAGTTCTTCGACTGTAGCCGAGAAGTCTCCAAAACCGAAATCAAAGTCCATGAATAAATTTGGTTGTATAGAATTAAAATATTGGAACAGACGGATTTTATAAAATGATTTATACTTAAGATATCATGCCGGATGATACTATATGTTATGTCAGAAGCAGGGGAATTCTGGATTTGTTTAATAGCTATTTAAACAGTACTTTAAAAGATTTAAAAATAAAGGATGAGCATAATATTCCTTCTGAAATTTTAAGAGAAATACTTGGACTCTCTTACGTTTTCAATAAAAATCACTTAGGTTTAATATTACCTGAGGGAATTGAAACCGTAGACTTGTACAGAAATCCCGATAATTACTCTAAAAGCGGATTAGTCAGACAAGGAGCCAGCCATGCAACGAACATATTGAAAGCAAGGGAGCAGTATAAAAATGATTTGGGACCTCATATAGTCAAAGTTATAAACCCTGGAGGGGGATGGATGCCTTTCTATGATTCAGAATGCAAATTTTATTGCAGAGGATTTTCCCATGCATTAAAGAAGAATGATTATCAAGGCACTTTAACGGTTGTAGGAATGATCCCCATTTAAAAACTAATTCTTAAATATAAACCAAAATCAAATAATAAAATATGAAACTTCTTTTCGGGAAAAAACGGAAAAAGAAAAATAAAACAGAATCGGGAATGGCGATAGGAATTGCCATCGGGATTTGCATGGGAGTTTCAATAGGTGCGGCAACGAAAAATATGGGTTTGTGGCTTCCCGTCGGGATAGCAATCGGAGTCGGGATAGGAGCCAATTTCGAGAAAAAAGAGAACAAAAAACGAATATTCAAATTGAACAAAAAGGAAATCGGACTTGGTTTGAGCCTCCTTATTATACTTGTCGCGTTAAATCTTGCATTATTCATTTTCTGATAACCGCTACTTAATTTATTTTATCAACGTTAATTTTATTTAGGCGTTCCGTTGAATAAAGGATTTGCTATGTTGAATTATAATTTTATAAAAAAAATTGCATTCTCCACGCTGCTGTTTTTCAGCACGCTTACCGGTATCCATTGCAGTAAAAACCCGGATTATACCAAAACACAGGACGATGTCAATATTTCATTGGAGGACAGCAGCAGTTACAATGCAAAGGTCAATCTTTATGGAGCAATTTTACATCATGTGGCTTTCGAAGAAACAAAAAACGATTCCATTTCAATAGAACATCTAAAACTATCCATGAGCTATTATGATAAAGCTGCTGAGCTGTTCAGCTTGCAGGGCGATACGTCCACCGCCAGAAAATGCAGGTTTTTCAGAGACAGGTTCAAAACATATTATGATAGTTTGCTGGCCACAGCAAAAAATGATTACTTATAATCAACCTCTGAAGCATATTCGCTTTTCTGGACGTATTCACTCTGCATGGAATAGACATCATCCGAAAAGTCAAGATTCTTGGTTGCGTAAGTTTCTTCTGAACTATCTTCTGTTCCTTCTTCATGGTGTTTTATTTTTACGGAGGCTTCCCAGAATTCATAGGGGGGAGGGACTTTGGATTGTTCAAGGTTGCTTGTTGCAAATCTCCATTTCTCTTTTCCCGACTCCGCATCGACTGCATATAGATGGCAATCCCATGAATCAAATAAAAGGACATCATTCCACAAAGCAGGGTGATTGCAAACCATTCCCTCAGTATGGAATCTCCAGAGTTCGTTGCCGTTTTTATCAAGACAGTACATGTTCCCGTCTTCACAGCCTGTATATATTCTCGTGCCCGTTACGAGAGGGTATGCTGATAAAACTCCTTCTGTCTGGAACCGCCATAATTCCTTTCCTTCAGTAGATATCGCGTAAAATATGCCATCCCTGCAGCCGTAATATAAAACACCGTCATAAATTGTTGCAGAACACGTGTTCCCGTATTTCCCGGTTTTGAACCTCCAGATTTCCTGTCCTGTCTCCGCATTCACAGCATAAAGGAAATTATCAAAGGATCCGAAGTAGACAATATTTTCATGAACAAGAATAGGAGACACATTATATACCTCCCCACCGGTTTTAAACCTCCAAAGTTCCTGCCCGGTTTTAGCGTCAATACAATAAAGATGATTATCCGCAGATCCTATGTAAATTTTTCCTTCATAATGGGTTGGTGAACTTGAAATTACATCGCCTGTTTTAAATTTCCAAACAAGATTACCCGTTCCCGTTTCTACCCCGTAAACAAAACCATCTTTAGAACCAAAATATACATCATTTTCGGTTACCGCTGGAAGACAGTATGCGATCATATCACCTGTCTTGAATTCCCATATCTTTTGTCCCGTGTCTTTATTCAGAGCATACATTGAGTAGTCTGTTGAGGCTATAAAAACAACGTCACCGAGGATAGCGGGCGAGTTTAGTGCTATACCATCATTTGTTGAGAACCTCCAGAGTTCTTTTCCCGTTTCAAGCGATACTGCATATACGTTTTTATCCAGTGAGCCAAAATAAACCACATCACCGACAACAAGAGGAATGCTGTATATACTTCCCCCGCCTTTTATGCGGAAGACCCTGTCAAACTTCCTGACTTTTTTCAGTTCCATCTCATTTATTCCGAGATCAAACCCGCCGAATCCAAAATCCATATAATCACTTATATTCCGTCTCGCTTGTATACTCGCTCTTCTGTGCATATTCTGATTTCATGCTATAAACGTCTGATGACAAGTCTATGCTGTGGGCGGTGTATTTATCGTCGCCGCTCTCTGCCCAATCTTCCTCTTCAATATGCTTCTTTATCCTGACTTCGAAGGCTTCGTTTGCCGGAGGAATGTAGGCAGCTTCCAAAGTACTGGTTGGTATGCGGTAATATTCTTTTCCTGTTTCCGGATTAAGGCAGTAGAAATAGCAGTCCCACATTCCTATGTATAATTTGTTCTTATAAATTACAGGAGTCGAGCCGCTCATGTCGTATTCAACCGAATACCTCCAGACTTCTTTACCGTCCCGGTTTAATGCAAAAAGCTCACCGCCGCTGTCAATGAAAATCAGGTTTTTATAAAATTCGGCAACGGCTGCCCCGCCAACCGTCCCGTTCGTTCTGAATCTCCAGATTTCCTGCCCGGTGCTGAAGTCTATTGCATAGAAAATATGGTCCCTCGCCCCGTAATAGACGATATCGTTCCTGATGACTGCAGTGGTCGTGTTTCCGTATTTTCCCGTATTGAAGCGCCACACTTCTTTTCCGTCGGAAATCCTGACTGCGTAAAGGTAGCTGTCCATGGATGCGAATAGCACGACTCCATTCTTTTCAGGGAACTCAAGGAGGTTGAAAGTCTCATTGCCGGTCTTGAACCTCCACAACTCTGTGAAATCGTCTTTTCTCAGGCAGTAGAGATTCCCGTCCTGTGAACCGAATATGATTATATTTTCC
>CAZKOV010000067.1:0-5308 GCA_964554465.1 uncultured archaeon | reverse complement strand
CTATAAGATGGGAATAATAATCAACAAACGTTCAGGGATGTTTAATATTGAAGCTCTCGGTAATTATCACAGAATAACATTTCGAAGGAGCTTTTTCTGGCCTTTTAGAGGGCCAATTGCAATTGTGGATTGTAATGATAACTGTGGTCATATATACAAAACGAGAGTAAAAAATAAACCTTATCTGGGTTCGCAGGACTTGAGATGTCCGGAATGCGATACTACTATTCATCTTTCTTATATGAAAAAAGGGTACTTCGGTTTAGGATTATAAATATCCAAAAAGATGATTTCATGCAGAGAATAGTTCTCATGGATAAGGACAGAAATTATGCAAAAACCGCTTCAGAATATCTCGGACAAATGACATCAACTCCTGTATTTTCAGCTAATACCTATCTGGATGGAATGACTCTAATAGGAACCGGTAACCATACTGAAGCTGCAATTATTGACTGTTTTTTGCCGGAGGGGAATGGAAAAAAACATGATATGAGGAGAACAAAAGCCACCTTGAACTGGATGCAAACTGTTAATGGTTATAGGAATAATCAAATAACAACAAATTTTGAATTGGTGATGGAATTTTTGGGAAAAAGTTTATTTCATGAAATGGCAAATTCCGCGTTTACACAATATTTAAAATTCATGAACCCGTATGAAATTTTATTAAATATTGCAGAAAATCATGATGATTTGAAACCCTTGGGTGTGAGGGCGGCATCCAAATGTCATGAAAAGGGAGTACCTGCCCTTTTAATTGTGCCCGAAACAAACAATGTGATAACAAAACCTATTATCGAATATTCACAAAAAACGGGAATACCTCATATAGAATATTCCGATTCGGGTTATAAGAGAAGTGATGGTTTTCTTTACGCTGTATATGAGGAATTGAAGAAAATGAAACAACAAGTGATGGCTTAATTAAGATCTTTCATAAGATTTTCCTATTGAACAATTATGTCTGACTGGATTCTGTTTCGGGGTATTACGAATTTTCCAGAGAGGTCTTGAATACGAATAACATTTATTACCTTCGTAATAATTGTGACCCCTGTATTTACCTGATTGGTCAAAGGAGGGAATGAGTTCACCTGTTTTATTAAAATAAGGATTTCTGAAGGGATCTATTTCACTATTATCATGACTGATTGTCCTCAGTGCCCAGAAAGAATTGTTACCAGATGCAAAAACAAAATAAACTCCATGCGGATTCATCCAGTAGGGTTTTATCTGGCTTATTACTGAAGGATGAGGCATTTTCTGTGCGTGATTTATAAACATTCCTTCCGGTAGTAGGTTTTCCCTATTCAGAATAATGGTCAGCGGGTTCATAGCCATAAATAATCTTGAAAAATAAAAAGGGTGTGTTTTCCAGATAAAAATAAAAGATTTCTTTTCAAATATTGAGCAGGGTTCTATAACTTCGCTGCTTCAGATCGGCAATTACATGAAGATTGTCGTAAATTTTAAGACTCTCGAAAACTGGGCTGACAGAGTCGACGCACTTTTCTCTGAATATTCCAGAGAATGGGGATTCTATAATAATCTAAAAAATACTGAAACTCCCCAATATGAAAGTTATTCGAGACTCTTAAATAAATGGTCAAATCAGGTAACTGGGATAATTTTGGATAAGATAGAAGGAAGGGATAAAAGAACAAGAAAATTTTAACAAATGGTCTATCAATAAAAGGAAGGAGTATCTATTTGTAAGTTACATCACCCGAAGAGTATTCGCTGGTCCTGCCGTACTCGCTCTTGACCCCGTATTCACTGCTTGGAAACTGTATCTCGGGTATGCTGACATATCCTGCACCAGCATTGCTCGCTTCGTCTATCTCCTCTTTTGCGATAATCGTCTGCACTTCAAATCTGTTCTTATCAACGACTTTCTCATTTGACGGGGCTCCGCTTGTTCTAAAAGTCCATATTTCCTTTCCTGTCTCCGGATCCAGCCTATAAACTTTACAGTTCCATGACGTGATGAATATTTTTCCATCATAAACCGAAGGCCCTACCCATGTCGGTCCGTCTGTCCGGAAGGTCCATATAACCTCCCCTTTCATTGAAAAACAATACACAATACCGGGACCGTAATTATCCATTCCTCCCCCAAAATAGATTTTGTTATCATAAACCTCCACATTACTTGCATGAAGATTTGCTTCGGTCTTTATTTCCCATAAAATATGGCCGTCTTTTATATCAAGTGCATAAAAGACATTGTTTTGCCTTACGCCTATATAAAGAACTCCTTCATAGACAAGACCTCCTTGTATCATTCCGCCCCCGAGCTGGGTTTGCCATGCCTCTTTTCCTGTGTGACGCTCTACACAGTATACACTAAAGTCCCATGATCCGAAGAATATATAATCTCCATGCACGTTTACAGGAGGAAGATTTGCAATTGCACCGCCTGTCCGGAACCTCCATAATTCCTTTCCGTTTTCAATATTAATACAATACAAGTTGCAATCATAGCTTCCTATATAGACATAATTCTCCTTGATTGTCGGTGTCGACATTATTTCGTCTCCTGTCCTGAACCTCCACAATTCATTCCCTTCACGATCCAGACAATAGACATACCCATCCTTGGAACCGAATATTATCCTGTCTTCGGTTATTGCGGGTCCTGAAACAACCTTCCCTCCTGTTTTGAATCTCCATATCAATTTTCCGGTTTCCTTATCAAGGCAATACATGAAACCATCGTAAGAACCGACATGAATTCTGTTTCCGTCTATGACCGAGGTCGCGTTGCCCATGCAACCGCCGGTTTCATAATACCACATCTCTCTGCCTGATTCGATGTCAACAGCATAGAATTTGTTGTTGTCGCAACCAAAATACAATCTCTCAGCGTCATATGCAGGGACGCATGCAACAGTTCCGCCGAATTCGTGATCCCATCTCAATCCATCGCTCTTCTCTCTGACTCCCAAGTCTCTGATTTCAATATTAAAATCGCCGAAATCCATTTTTAGCCTCAGTTATTTTTGATTATAACTAAGTAAATTAGGACAGAAAGAGTGATAAAGAATATAGGTAATAATATTCCCATTTCACCGAATTCCGGCGCAAGCGTGACCGTTACCAGCAAGCTTCTTCTTTGTCCCCCGTCCGTCGTAAGGTCAAGCCTGTGGGTACCCGTTGAGGATGCTGAGAACATCGCCTTATATATCTTGGTTTCTGCGGGGAGTAGGTTTGCATTGATAGTGCTGGTACCGCTTTCCTCGAATTTTATATCCCCTCCGTTTGTGCTATTCCATGAAAGTTCCAGAAATTGGGTGGTTTCAGAAGATTGAACATTTTCGGCTTTTATTTGAATCTCGAAGTTCTTGCCTACCATTGTTCTTATCTCGCATCCTGCACTCAATTCGCAAATCTGGAAGGTCGCGGCCTGCACTTGAGGTACAAGAAATAATATAACAGTGCAAATTAAGGGTAAGACCAGCCTTTTGTTCATGATACAAAATTGGTTTCAGGTTCTTAAATAGGATATTAAAAATACTGCTGAATACAATACGTTTTTATTTCATTGCTTCTTTCTATTCTGTATGGATAAGATAGATTTAAAATCCAAGATAAGGACTGTCCCGGATTTCCCGAAGAAAGGTATTTTATTTTATGATATAACCACCCTTTTACAGGATCCCGAATATTTTGCATATGCTATAGAAGGGATTATGGAAATGTGCAAGAAAGAAAAGATAGATGTTATCGCATCAGCAGAAAGCCGTGGCTTCATATTCGGTTCAATCGTTGCGCGCGAACTGAAATTGCCTTTTGTTCCTATAAGAAAGGCAGGAAAGCTTCCGTATAAGACCATTTCTCATACTTACCAGAAGGAATACGGTCCCGATACGATAGAAATTCACAATGATTCTATTAAAAAAGGCGATAAAGTCATGCTTGTTGATGACCTCCTTGCAACCGGCGGTACCATGAAAGCTGCAGCCTCTCTCATCGAAAAACTGGGCGGTGAGATTGTGGGAATGACATTCCTTATTGAGCTGGGATTCCTCGGAGGCCGCAAGAAGCTTGACCGGTACAACATCTACAGTCTTATGAACTTTGAAACCGATAAATGGAATCCGCAAAACGTGGAGCCGGAAGAGGATTTTTCAAGTACCGACATAACAAATTGATTTTGTGATCATATGCTTGATATAAAGATTTTTAGAGAGAACACCGATAAAGTCATAGAATCGGAAAAGAAGAGAGGAAGGGACGGAAAAAACGCAGAAAAGGTTCTGGAATATGACCAAAAATGGAGGGAAGCCGTCAAAAAAGGGGATGAGCTTCGTCAGAAACGCAACGATGCAAGCCGGAATGTGGCTTCTGCCAAAAATCAGAAAGAAAGAGAAAGAATGATTTCTGAAATGAAAACCGTCAATGATGAAATAAAGAAAAACGATAGTGATATATCAGGGTTGTTGCAAAAGAGGGACGACTATCGTTACAAAGTCGGTAACATCCTTCTGGAAGGGGTTCCGGTCGGTCCGGATGAGGAAAGCAACGAAGTTGTTAAAGTCGTCGGCAAAAAACCGCAATTTGATTTTAAACCAAAAGCGCATGTTGATTTGACCAGAGATCTGGATCTCGCTGAACTTGACAAGGCCGCCGAGATTTCCGGTGCAAGATTCTATTACCTGAAGAACGAAATGGTAATACTTCAGATGGCCTTGGTCAGATATGCCATTGACAAACTCATGAAAAAAGGTTATAATGTAATGCTTACTCCTTATATGGTGAAAAGGCCTGTCATAGAGGCGGCGGCAGAACTTGCTGATTTTGAAGAACAGCTTTACAAAGTTGATGATGATATGTTCCTGATTGCAACGTCCGAGCAGACCCTTGCCGCTTTGCATATGAATGAGGCTATAGCAGAAAATGATTTACCGAAAGTCTATGGCGGCTTCTCGACCTGTTTCAGGAAGGAGGCCGGTTCCCACGGAAAAGACACCAAGGGAGTCTTCAGAGTCCATCAATTCGATAAAGTGGAGCAATATGTCTTCTGCGCTCCCGAAGAGAGCGAAAAATGGTTTGATAAAATGATGTCTGTTTCCGAGGAGCTTGTCAAGGATCTGGAACTCCATTACCGCGTGACTAACATTGCATCCGGGGAAATGAATGATAACGCGGCAAAAAAATCTGACATTGAAGTATGGATGCCCGCCCAGAATAAATTCAGGGAAATGATTTCGTGTTCTAACTGTACGGATTATCAGGCAAGAAAACTGAATGTCAGAATAATCAAAAACAAGGGTGGCAGAGATATACTGCATACATTGAATTC
>CAZKOV010000066.1:0-5324 GCA_964554465.1 uncultured archaeon | reverse complement strand
AAATCAAATTATAAATATGTTTGACCAGATTGCTGGCATGTTCGGGAGCGGGGGAAGTTTATTTCTGGTATTAATAATATTCATTATTTTCATAGTCCTTGCATTCAAGGTATTCAAAATAATAGTAAAAACCATCATAATAGCGGTTCTTGCAGCTATTTTTCCCTTTGTCGCAAATTATGTTTTTGGGTTAAACGTGCCCATTACAATTGATTCAGTACTATGGTTCGTGATTACAGCGATAGCTCTTTATTTTATATACTTCATAGTAAGAGGCGGGTACAAGATAGCTCATTTCGCATTCAGCGGGAAGGGAAAAAAGAAATAAGTCTTTTATAACATTTAATAACTATTAAAAGTTCATAATACTAATGAAAATTATCGGGTGATCGATCTTATGATTACTGTGAACAGGGATAAATGCGCACGTTGCGGGGGATGCGTATCGGTCTGCCCTGTTACTGCTCTCACGCTCACCGAGCATGGCCTTGAATGTGATAAGGAGAAATGCATTAATTGTGGGACATGCATTAAATTCTGCCCTGTGGGGGCTTTATCCCTAAAGAAAAAGTGATACTCATGTTTGAAGAAGAATATGATGTAGTCGTTGTCGGTGTCGGACCTGCAGGTGCCGCTGCGGCTAAAATATGCGCTGAACATGACCTTAACGTTTTAGCTCTTGAAAAAAGGCAGGAGATAGGTTCTCCCAAAAGATGTGGGGAAGGTCTCGGCAAGAATTCCCTTGAAAGGATGGGAATAGCATTTAATCCCAGATGGGCCACACAGGAGATTAAAGGCGCGACATGTTATGCCCCTAACGGCAAGTTTGTCCGTATTAATTATAACGGACCGGAAGGATGGCTTATTGAAAGAAAAATATTCGACAAGGAACTCGCTTATCAGGCAGCAAGAGTCGGCGCAAGAGTCGTTGCAAAATCAGAGGTAAGCAAGGTTGAAAGAACGATTGATAACAAAGTTGAAGTGACCATCAATTATGCAGGAACCGAGTACAAAACAAAAGCAAAACTTATTATAGCATGTGATGGCGTTGAAACTAAAATAGCAAGAATGATGGGACTGAATACGACAATGAAACTCAATGATATTGCACAGGGTGCCCAGCTCGAGATGGCAAACATTAAGATGGATCCAAAAAGGATTGAACTTTATTTTGGAAATGATATCGCACCCGGAGGCTATGTATGGATATTCCCCAAAGGAAACGATATCGCTAATGTGGGAATCGGGATAAGACATCCTCATGGAAAAGAGGATATGTGCGCAATGGATTATCTTATGAAATTTATAGAATCGCATGAAGGATTACGAGAGGGGTCAATCATTGAATACAACACGGGAGGTGTTCCCGTCGGAGGACTTCTAGAAAATATGGTTGCTGATAACCTTCTTGTAGCGGGAGATGCGGCCCATCAGGTCAACCCGATACACGGAGGAGGGATAGCTGAATCATACATCGGCGGAAAACTTGCTGGTGAAGTGGCAGTTGATGCTGTCCTGAAAAACGATTTCTCAGAAAAATTCCTTTCAAAATACAACAAAATGTGGTGGGATCTTCGTGGAAAAAAGATGAAAAACGTCGAAAAGTTAAGGAAAGTTGTAGAGGAGTTAAGAGATGACGAGCTTAATTTCTTGGCGGAAGAACTTTCCGGCGATGACCTTGTGGAGTTTACACGGGGTACTGCGTTAAAGAAGCTAGCTACGATCATGATGAAAAGACCCGGCCTTATAAGGCTCGCAAAAGAACTTCTCTAATTTTTATAATTGTAATTCAATTTCTTGTTATATGATAGAACCAAAAAGAGAGTTCATGGAAGCAGCAATAAAGGAAGCATTAAAAGCAAAAAATTTGGGAGACTATGCTGTTGGCGCTGTGATTGTTAAGGACGGTAAAATTATTGCTAAAGGTATGGAAAGAACAAAAATTGATAATGATCCAACAGGTCATGCAGAAGTCGTTGCTATAGTTGAAGCTTCTAAAATATTGAAAACCAGACATCTAACTAATTGTATTCTTTATACTACTCATGAACCATGCCCGATGTGCGCATCTGCTGCAATCTGGGCCAAAATGAAAGGAATAGTCTCCGGCGCAAAAATGGAGGATATGAGGGAATATTCCCAAAGAAACGGAAACAAAGAATGGGCTTGGAGAACTATTGACATACCTTGTTCAGAAGTACTAGAAAAGGGAACGCCTGGACTTTTCTTGGTCGAAGGTTTTATGAGGCAGGAATGCAAAGAACTTTTTCACTCGTAGATATTATGTCTTACAAAAAAACACTTGACGGTATTTTAATTGAAGCAAAAATTAAAACCGGGTGCAGTTCTTTTTCTATCAAAAACGTTGACGGAAAAATTTTCATTGAAGTTTTATCCCCTCCCGTTGAAGGAAAGGCTAACAAAGAAATTATTAAGGAACTCAGGAAATTATTCAAATCAGAAGCCCAGATCGTCAAGGGATTGAAATCAAAAGATAAAGTAATTCTGATAAAAGGAAACCCAGATGAGATTGAGAAGATTATCAAACAATTTTAATCTTTTATCGAATTCTAAACAATGGAATTTGATAATCTTGTTAATATGAATGTCAGAAAGAATCCGAAGAAACTGCACAGCATTACATGGATACATGGAAAGGGTGGCGGAAGCATTGCAAGCACGCCGTCCATATTCGGAGATAATATATACATAGGCTCTGACGACAACTATTTCTATTGCATTGATGCTGAGACAGGAAAAATAAAATGGAAGTTTAAAGGCGATGGGAGTTTCTCCAACGGTTCAGCAGTTTTTTCGGGAAATATACTTTTCATAGGAAATTATGACGGGCATTTTTATGCACTGGATAAGAACAAAGGAAAACTAATCTGGAAATTCAAAACGGGAGACAAAATATCTGCTTCTGCATGTGTTCATGGGGACAGGATTTGCTTCGGCTCCTTGGATAACTATGTTTATTGCCTAGATATGAAAGGAAAGGAAGTCTGGAGATTCAAGACGGGCCACATAATAATGTCAAGTCCCGTCGTGAACGGAGGGATTATCTACATAGGAAGTCATGACGGACACCTTTATGCAATCGCTGCCAATACCGGTGAAGAAATGTGGAGGTTCAAAACAGGGGGAGCAATACTGAACACATTAAATCACAGTTTTCCAATCAAGGACGACATAATATATTTTCATTCTTATGACGGCTTTGTTTATGCAGTTAATACAAAAAGCGGAAGCGAACTCTGGAGGTTCCGCATGAGTCACGGAGCAACGGAAGTCCCATTCCTTCATGAAAAAAAACTTTTTGTAGCAACAAACGACCCAAGACATGGAACTGTCCATGCAATAGATATTAATTCCCATAAAGAGGTGAACAGATTTACAATAGAAAAAGAATCGGGAAATGTCTCTCATTTTGTTTATAAAAATAAAATTTATTTCGGTTCTTCCAGAGGAAATTTCCATGCAGTCGATAAGGATTCCATGAAGGAAATATGGCAGTTCCATACAGAAGGTCCAATCTGGTGCGGGGCTTCTCTTTATAAAAATCTAGTTGTTTTTGGTTCATGGGACTGTCATGTCTATGCCTTGGATGGGGACACCGGGGAGGAAATATGGAGATTCGTGACAAGCACGAAAATCCAGTCTCCCGAGACTGTCGAAGAAGAAACACCGATAGAACTGGAAATTGAAAGGAAGGAAGAGGTCGATGATAAAGAAGAAAAATACATCGAAAGAAAAACAATTGAAGTTTTCGAGGATTTCTACAGGACAAAAAGTGAGTATCTTCATAAAAGCGAATATGCATCTGAATCTGAATATAATTAATTCATCTTTTCTTTGCTTTTGTAAGGCTTTGAGATTTTCCATAGACGCTCGAAGTAAGACTGGAATGCATCTTTTGCTCTCTGGCTTTTTATCATGAACATTGTCATCTCATCGGCGAGACTTATGATAACCTTGTTTTTGTAAATTAGGAAAATTGCGAGCGTAAAAATACTTTCATCCATCAGCCGGACTGCTGCGGGCTGGTATTTCAGAAATTCATCTGCGATATGAGTTGCATCATGATTCACCAGAAACCTTACTTTGATCCTTTTTTCTGATCTCTCCTTATGAAATTTTATTCCAAACCTTTTGAATCGTTCACCGAAAGCATGCACACCCATTATGCAGATGGTCTCCCCCGTATTCAGCGTATCGACGACATCATTGAATGCTGCCTTCACACCTTTTGGGCCTCTGAAAACCACAGCTTCTTTTTCTTCTTCACGCCGTTTTGTTAACTCCTCTAAGAGGGGAATAACAGAAAGCATTCCTTTTTCCTGATTCTCAATAGAGTTCCTTTTTTTCTGAAGATAACGCAGAATTTGGTTGGGTTGTGCGGCTTTGAAAAACCGCACTCCCCCCTGTTTAAAAGAGCTTGCCATTCCTTTGCTTACTAGCTTTTCCAGAACGACGTAAATTTTGGAGTTGGCCGTTTTTGATGCTGTTACGATAGGACCGGTGGTGGAAGCGCCTAGTTCAAGGAGGGCTAGGTATACTTTAGCTTCTGATTTTGTAAGACCGATCTCCTCTAAACTTCTTTCTAGATTCCCTCGAATCAAAATATAATCTTATTCTTAATAAACTTTACGATTTACTCCCCCCCTAAGGAGGGTATTATTTTATTAATTATATCATTAACTATTTAAAAGTGAATATATATTTCAGCACAAAATTAGCATGTATTTATAGAGTTTGTTTCCAATTCAACTTCAGAGATTGATATGGATTTTGATGATTTTGCAACAGAATTGATGACAATTAAGAAAAAAGAAGGCAGTCTCTATAGCAGGATATGGACATACAAACAAGGTGGAGGTTTCGAGTCTCCTCTAGTTTTTCATGAGGGAATTCTTTTTACAGGATGTAATGACTATTACATGTACGGCGTTAACCCCGAAAACGGCCAGAAAGTCTGGGAATTCAAAACTGAAAATTGCGTAGTAAATGTTAAAGCAGAGATTATTAACGGTATAATTTATTTCGGCAGTTATGACCAGAATATATATGCTGTTGATTTGAAAACAAAAAACGTTATCTGGAAATTCAAGACCGGAGGAAAGATCGCGAGCGGCTGTACATATTCTGATGGAATAATTTATGTAGGTAGCAGGGACGAATATTTGTACGCCCTTGACGCAAAGACTGGTAAGGAGTTGTGGAGGTTCAAAACAGGAAACATAATCGTCTGCAAACCCACAATATCCAGGGAAAAGGTTATTTTTGGCAGTCATGACGGATATTTATACTGTTTGAATAAGGAA
>CAZKOV010000065.1:0-5461 GCA_964554465.1 uncultured archaeon | reverse complement strand
ACGTGCACCGTTATGTGAGCATCAGTTTAACATGCTGGATGATTTCTACAGAGCCCGTCACTCATAGATAGTAATAAGTGGTTGAAATGATTTTCAAAAAATATGTAGGAAAAGAAATGGTCACAACAACGTATGAAGATACGACCTTTTTAGCAAACTTAACTAACTATGAAAAGCCCTTTATAGAATTTGAAGAGATTCGGAAACTACAATCATGTACTGAATATCATGAGCCTGATCGTGAATTTTTGACCCCGCATAAAGATGAAACCGTTATAAAGAGAAGAATATATAACGAAAATGAAATAAGAACAATAACCCCATCACAAGATTTGAAAAATGGTAATATACTTAAACTGCCCGCCTCCGATTAGACATAACATCAGGGTTAACCGATGTTCCCGGTTACCCGGGAATATGAGCGAGCATCAGCGAGCCGGTTAACCTCCTGTTATGTTCCCCGATAGGGTCCGAGCGTAGCGAAGAAGTCGAGAAAAGTCTAAACAATTTATAGTTCAGATTTTTCTATTATATATGGAAACATTAATTGTATACCATAGAGCTGGCGGCAAGTCTTTAGGATATCCACCAAACTCAATTATTGCAATAAGATGGGCATTGAAAAACAACGCAAAAGCAATAGAATATGATGTTGTTGTTTCTAAAAACAAGAAAAATCTGAAGATGGTAGTTATTGAACCGAAATTAATCAAAGAACAAAATCTTGATATAGACAATCTGAATTGGGAAGACCTGTCCAGAATCAACGCAGGTAACGAAAAATATGGTCAATGCAAAGTTGTAACATTAAAAGAGGTTCTGAAGTTAGTTAATCAAACAAAAGTAAAACAGCAAATTCATATCAAAGGAAATAATAGCAAAACAATACAAGCCTTGATTTCAGAATTGAGTGATTATAACAATATTTTAATTACATCATTCGATTTAAGAGTATTAGAGAATGTCAAAACTTCAGAACCTGAACTTAAGGTTGGATGGATAGTTAAACAAGATAGTAAAAGTGGAAGTGAAGGCACTGTGGACTTGACCAAAATGGTGACTTCAAATCCTGATAGCTTACCAGATTACACAAACAAAGAACTTTCTGATATTATGGATAAAGCAAAAAGCTCCAATATCAACACAGTAATTCTTTGTGCACCGAGAATAAAGAAAAGGGAAACAATTACATTCTTTCAAAAAGAAGGATTTGAAGTTGGAGCATGGGGGATTGGTAGTAATATAAGCATAGCTAAAAGACTAATAGATTTCGGTATAAATCGCTTTACAATAGACAATCCCGAACAGCTTAAATAATCAACTAGCAAGACTTTTCTCAATTACATCTAACGTCGGAGTTACCAGATGTTCTCGCCAGCTATTCCTTACTAGTCTTCCGTTTGGCGAGAATATGGACGCACACCGACATCATTTACAAGTCTGGTAACGAATGTTGTGCGACCTGACAGAATGGACCGTAAGGCAAGCGAACGTAGTGAGTGAAGAGTTCGGGGGCCGCCGAAAATCACTTTATAAAAATTTTCAACTATTCATAAGCTATAGAGGAAAATCTTGAATGATTGTCCAGAAGAAAGTCACCACGTTATAATATTCGGATCGTCTTCAATAGAGTATGGTTTGCAATGGAAATCTTCTTCAAGGGTGAAACCATTCCTAGGCCAGATACGATTTAAATATTTTCTCACTTTTTCAGGTTTACGACCTTTAGAGACTTCCTTTTGAAACTCCCTTGACATTTCCAATGCATTCATGAACATGCCATTTCCATTGAGTTTCATACTCCCAAAAATATCATAGGCTAACTCGTCCATTTTAAAATCCATATAATCATCAACGTAGAGGCTCATCAAAGGGGCTACTGTGTGTGCGATAAATTCGGTTCTTAACGTATTTTGCCCCTTTTCCATGACAATTCCCTTGCACACCTTTATCACATCTTCAGTTGGCAAGTCATTTTCTTCAGAGATTTTTTTGATAGTATTATTTAACATGGGTATAGCTTCGTCATAGGTTAAGCCTGGACTTAATGCACCTTTATATTTCCCACTATATCCTAGTTCTTTTCTTACAATTTCTACAATTTTTTCTCTGTTTTCTATTTCATTTAAGGAACTTATATCGTATTTCAATAGCTCATTGACATCTGCAAATTTTATCTTTTCGATGTTCATGTACGCATGTGTCAAACTCTTAAAATTATGTTCATTAAATGCGTCAATCCAATTCGCCAAATCAACCGATCTACGTATACCATGATAACAACGGCGCATTAATTCCATTCTTTCATGTTTTTCAGGCTCAGTCTTGTATGTCGCTCCATTATATTTCACATCTGTTCCGGATAATATACGCACGGCTATATCTAGTATATCCCTTTTGCTAGGCCCATCGTATGATTTTTTATCCATTGCAGAATTGGAGGAGTCTGCATCAACACCGCTGTGACATAACTCGTGATGAAAAATGCTTTCCGCTTCCGCTGGAGTAAATATATCTTTAACCCCCTTAGGGTCTTTTAACCCATCCTTGATAAACAGAAATTTATATAATTCTATGCGATTTTCAGAGGGAAAAAATTTCCCAGCATAATAACTATTACCGTAAACGACTTTTTCATGCTTACTAATATTTATTTTATCCTCTTCCACTTTGTTGGGATTGGGATTTATTTCATCGATAATCCAAGGTTCCCATTTACCGATCGCATCCGAAACAAACTCCTTTGTAAAAGGATCGATTTCTATATATGTGTCATCGTTTGCGTATGTTTTAGGTGCATATATACCGCTTAATATACCACCTAATATGAGACCACCTGCTCCCTTTAGACCAGTTTCAATAAATTGTCTTCTGTTCTGATACATAATCACTAGATAGTAGTTAAATATATAAAAGTATAGGCTCTTATGATATCTTCATAATGGACAAACGGCCAAAAATGTGAGCGTGGCGGCCCCCGAATTTCGTACAACTATGGCGATATCTGAAGTGTTGGCTTTGTCCAACATTTGAGACTTCCAACAGGAAGCCAGATATTGCATGTTATGTTCTCTGAGTGTAACGAGGACGAGGAGCGTAGCGACGAAGAGTCGAATCCTCGTAAAATGCCTTTATAAAATTTACTTCTAGTCAAGTCAATATGAGCGGTTATCACAAAATAGCTGTTGTGAAGTCAAGAGGCTTTCACTCCTTGACAGGTGATGAACCTATACATACGAATATTTACATAGTCCCAGATGGAGAAAAAATAGTTTATAGTGAATTTGATATAGAGGGGTCAGCGAAGGTTATAGAAATCAATTCTGATGTAAAGTTTCCGTACGTGTCAGCTGCTATTAAAAGAATAACCAACGCTGGAGAAAACACATCACCAAGTTTTTCTCAAAACACATCATATTTTTTCGACGTGAATGAATATGAAAACCTCTTAGGTATCATAGAAAACAACAAAGAAAAAGTGGAAGCCGTAAAGGACATTTTTGATTTGGACAACAATTTCCCAATGGAATGAAGCGAGGATTCGATTTCATATAACTATGGCGATATCTGAAGTGTTGTATATGCACAACATTTGTGTCTTCCCGCAGGAAGCCTGATATTGCATGTTATATTCCCTTCGGTCGGAGCGAAGCGACGAAGTCGAGAAAAGGTCACCGTTTATAAAACTTATTCTCGGAGTTTAGAAAATGAGTAAATTCATATACGTATCAACCGACTCATTGGAAGTTCAGTCTATAGTGGAGCCAGAAACAATTAACTATAATGCTATCCGACTTAATGAATATGCACTACCCGGAACAAAATATAAGTATCACCAATTGGACAAGGAGTGTTCCGAGGGGTTGGAAAAAGAAATAGGTTTTTATCCGAACGCTTCGATAGAATTGGATAGCTCAATAAAGAGCAAGGAAGTCGGAAATATTATAGGAACACTCCTGAATAATGAACTTTTCGCCGCGGTTGATGCGAATGTAAAGAAAACTTACAAACCAAAGGATTTTGAGATAAAGACGAAATTGCTTCAAATGTCACTGAATAGCCGAGATTTCGAACGGTCAAATTACCTTTTCATGTATTCGAAAAATCCTGACAAAATAATAGAGCAACCATACTGACCTTTTCTCGATTGAATATAACTATGGCGATATCTGAAGTTTCCCGTCTGCGGGAAATTTGAGTTTCTGAAAGAAACCTGATATTGCATGTTAGGTGACTTAATCGGTGTCATAGAAAGCGAGGAACCGAAGTTTCCGAGAGTAAATTTTCGGGCGTCAAAGCCGTATTTTAATCTTTGCTCCAAAAAGAGTGTATGAGTTTCAAAAAAATCATCAACAAATTGTTTGCAGAAGTTGAACTGGTTCCTGAAAATTTCACTGTTAATGCAATAGATGTACAACCTAACAAACGTGCACACTGCGACAGCTTCAGAGTAGAATGTACACAGAAGAACGGAAACAGAGTTGAGATAAAACAGTTCGATTATGAAAAGGATAAAGTAGAAATAATACGCGTCGACGGATTAGATGTGCCTGAAATGATATACACCGCAAAGGAAGTCACAAATCATGGTATATACAGGTTAATTTTTGGAAAGAAGCTGGAGTTGTTCGGTGCGGCAAAGATTTCAATCCCAAAAGATTATAAGATAGGCGGAACTTCAACAACGTCGTATTAGACGCCCGAAAATTTATTTCACTTAACTCAGAATTATTAGAAGTCGTGGCTCTGCCACGATTTGAGACACGACAGCTTACGATGCGTAGTCGTGTCCTAATAATCTCATGTTATGTGAAGGCACGCTTGCCGTGCCGTAGTCGCGGACTTGGAGCATTTCTATATATTTTCACACAGACAATGATTCTGTATGGGCATAGTCGAAAAAGCGGAAGAGTTCGCAAAGAAAGAATATTTGAAAAACGACCCGAACCATCAGTGGGGTCATGTGGAAAATGTTATGGAAACGGCACTAAAAATAGCCAAGGACGAAAAAGGCGTTGATTATGAATTGCTCAAACTATCAGTAATTTTCCATGACATCGATTATCATACAGAATCATCACACGAAGAAAATTATAGAAATCACGTAGAAAACAGCAGACGGGTGGCAGAGAGTTTTCTGAAAAGGAACGGCTACCCAAAGGAGAGAATAGCCAAAATCAAGCAGATTTTACTCGACCATTCGACACCTCATAGAGAGAAGTTCGGCGATTCTAAAATAACAGAGGGAAAGATACTTTATGATGCAGACAAGACAGGTTCTATTAAAGAAAGGAATAGAAAAAAACTCTCGCCTGAAAAACGGGAAAAAGTCTACAATCTTCTATATTTCGAACAGTCAAAGAGAATGTACAAAGCCTAAAGACCAGAAGTCCGCGATTTCACTTAACATCGGAGTTACCAGATGTTCTCGCCAGCTATTCCTTCTTAGTTTTCCGTTTGG
>CAZKOV010000064.1:0-5592 GCA_964554465.1 uncultured archaeon | reverse complement strand
TGATCGAGAGTGTTCCATCAGATCGGGCTGTTTTAATGAAATCTAGATGTTTACGGGGAACCAAATATCCAAATGAGAAGAGACCACCATTTTTAAGTGCTGTCCTTATACTTCTGATTGTATTTGGAACATCATAAAAATCTCCTATATGAGTAGAACATGTAGCTCCGTCAAAAGCGTCTTTGTAAGGGAGATTACATGCATCAGCGACCAAAATAGATAGCCTTGGATTTGTTCCATGAACACTTCTAATATATCCAATGCTCGCTGGATTCATATCAATCGCATGGACGTTCTTTCCTCTCAATAGAAACTCTTCCGTGAATGTACCGCATCCAGCACCGATATCAATTATGTTTTTACAGAAATTCAGAGAATCTCCTATCGCTTTTTTCTCAGCCATAGTAAAGGGTGTATAAGATGCTTCATCGAATATTCTATAATCTCTTTGTGTCCAAGTTGAATAGCCATTCATTCGTATGTATTAACTACTAACTAATATAAAAATATCTTTATTTTTAAAATCTAAAATAAAAGCCTATATCCTTTATGATACCTCTTTCAACAAATAACGTGTTTTTTCCCGCCGTTCTTTTTTCGAATTTGTAGAGATTGAGCAATTTTCCCGTATTGAAATTCCTATACCCTTTTGACGTGGGTGGCAAAGTGAAGGAATATGCATTCCACGGAACAACATAAATTCTTCTTGATAATATACTTTTCTCATTTAATTCTGGTATTTCAGTTACTTGTATAGGGGTATCACCTAAAACGAACATCCAATAAGGCTTTCCTTTCAGACCCTGCTCTACAATAATATTCTGATAATTTGTTCTTTGTTTTTCAGATAATTCTGCCCATCTATATTGGCTTGGGGCCCTCTTAGCTTTTCGGGGAACCGCCTTTGTTTTCATTTCAAAAATATCAAAAGGTTCTATGTTTCTCTTTCCGACAAAATCCACATGCGTATTCCCGCTTCTTAAAAATAGATAATTTTTTCCATCCTCTAGATCGGTTATCTCAAGAATCGCTTTTTTATGAATATTTTCAAGAACACTTTTTACTTCCTGTGAACTGTACATAAAATGAAGAGTTCTCTTAATTTTTTATCGCTTATGTTATCCAGCACTCATCTCGGATAAAGCCTGAATTCTCTTGAGCATATTAGGATGAGTGCTCAGTACTTCCATGAACTTGTCGGTTCCCTTTATTCTCACCTTACGATGCCGTATGCTTTCAAGCTCTTCCTTATCAATGTGTCCGCTCATGTCCGAGTCAAGCTCCTTCAGCTCCGTGAACTCCTTCATCGCCCTGTTGGGATCGTTGACGAAGAAGGCCTTGACGCCGTCTATCTGTTTTATTTGCTGCGGGTGGGACCTCGCGCTCCCATAAACCAGCTTATACAATGCGGATGCGAGGTGGTTGGGTTCATTTCCCAGCTGCACAGAGCCCCTGTCCGCATAGTATTCCCTTATCCTCGAGCCGTATAATACGAGCAGGTTCGTTATGAAATAAAGGATAAAAGCCGCTATTCCTAGAAGCACCGCGTTATTCCTGTCACGTCCTCCCGACCACATGAAGCTCCATGCTATGAACCACAGTATCATGGGTATCGCACTTAGCACCGTGATGAAGGCGACATCCCTGTTCTTGATGTGGCTCATTTCATGTCCCAGAACGGCTTTCAGTTCGTCCTTATCCAAAAGATTAAGTATTCCTCTTGTAACGCATATTCTCCCGTCTGAACGTGATTTACCGAAAGCGAATGCATTCGGAACGTTTATCTCGGATATACCCACTTTCGGCTTCTTTAACCCCGCCTTCTTTGCAAGGTCTGAAATCATTTGGTGAAGTTCTGGTTCTTGGGATTCGCTCACGTACTTGACCCTCATCGAAAGCTCGACCATCTTGGGCCCTATCATGTACTGGACGAGAAGAAGGACCACGGCAAATCCCACATAAAAGAAGAATCCGCCTATTCCTATGTACGCGGCTACGGCCACGACTATAGCATAAACTATGGAAAACATCAATCCGACAAGTATCAGCAATCTTAGCTGGAGCCACATTAATATCACGTTAATGTTATGCTTATCTTACTTTTAAATTTCATTGTTTCCATTTCTATACATGAATATTCCGAAAAATATCCAGAAAATAATAGAAGAACAGAGCCTTTACACCTTCTCAACATCATCAAAGGACGGGATTCCGAACACAATATATGTGAAATTTCTCAAGGTCTATAACGACAGCCAGATACTTATTGCAGATAACAAGTTCTTCAAGACAGAGAAGAACCTTTTAGAAAACCCAAGGATTTCTCTGGTCGTTCTGGATAAGGAGACAAAGGTGTCCTACCAGCTCAAGGGCAGTGTTGAAATATACAAAGAAGGTTCACTGTATAATGAAGTTGTAAAATGGGTTGAAGAGAAAAGATCAAAACCGACCACATTTCCAAAAGCCGCCATCATCTTAAATGTCGAGGAGATATACTCGGGTGCGCGGAAGATAGAGGAATAAAAAATGAACCGCAAAGAACTCCTAAACCGCGCTTACATGCGAAATGAAAAGCTCAATCTTAATGATTTCGATTACAAGATGAATCTAAGGATATTCACAATTGAAGCTATAAAACAGGATATCGGAAAGGGGGATATCACCACAAATTCTGTCCTTGAAAAAAACGAAAAAAGGAAGGCACATCTAATTGCCAAGACTGACGGCTTTGTAGCGGGTATAGAGGAAGCAATCTGGTTCTACGGACAGTTTGATATAAAGGCAAAATCTTTGAAAAACGATGGGGATGAAATCAAGAAAAATGATGTAATCCTTGAACTCGAAGGAAAGGAATTTGATTTATTGAAGACGGAAAGAACTGGATTAAATCTTCTCCAGAGGATGAGCGGAATAGCGACCCTGACACATGAAGTTGTTGAAAAAGCAAGCCCGATGCTTGTCGCGGCAACCCGGAAAGCTCATTGGGGATTTCTTGACAATAAAGCCGTCGCAGTCGGAGGCGGACTGACTCATCGCCTCGGCCTCTGGGAATCCATACTAATCAAAGAAAATCATCTTGAATCCCTTTCCAAAGAATTTGATTCCAATGTCTTTGAGGAAGCGATAAAGAGAGCCTGGAAAAATAAGGAAAAATCAAACTTTATCGAAATCGAGGTCAAGAATAAAGAACAGGCTGTAAAAGCTGCAGCAATCTTCAAAAAATATAATTCTGATAAGGATTATCCCTGCATCATAATGCTGGACAACTTCCTGCCGGAAGATGCAAAGAAGACTGTAGGGTTGCTGAAAGAAAAAGAACTATATGATTATGTTTTAATCGAAGCTTCCGGTGGGATAAAACCTGAAAACATAACTAAATACAGGTATTCAGAAGTCGATGTCGTATCACTTGGTTATTTAACTCATTCTCCCAATTCTTTGGATATCACTCAGCTGATAATTCCGGATTGATGTAATGAATAAGAAAGAGTTAATAGACAGGATTAATTCTTTAAAGAAAGAAAAGAACGCAGTCATTCTTGTCCACAATTATCAGAATCCTGAAATTTATGAAGTCGCAGATTTTCTGGGAGACTCTCTGGACCTTTCAAGAAAAGCCGCCGGGACTGATGCCGATATAATCGTGTTCTGCGGAGTTCGTTTCATGGCAGAAACGGCGAAGATCCTGAGTCCGGATAAAATTGTGCTGTTACCTGACGTAGAAGCAGGATGCCAGATGGCGGACATGGTCATGGCCGAAGAAGTCAGGTCATTAAAAGATAAGTTGCCAAACATTCCGGTCGTATCTTATGTCAATACGACAGCTGATGTTAAGGCCGAATCCGATTTTTGCTGCACTTCGGCAAACGCTGTAAAGGTTGTCAATTCTATTCCTGAAAAAGACGTTATTTTTGTCCCCGACAGGAATCTCGGAAGTTATGTGGGTAGTCAAACAAACAAAAATATGGTTCTTTCGGAAGGGTATTGCTACGTCCATGACAACATAACTTCAGAAGATGTTCTGAAAGCCAAAAAAGAGCATCCAGACGCAAAAGTTGTCGCACATCCGGAATGCAGGGAAGAAGTTTTGAAACTTGCAGATTCAGTTGAATCGACTGGTGGCATGTTAAGATATGCAAAAGAATCGGACTCAGATGAATTCATTATTGTAACGGAAGTTGGGATGACAGAAAGACTGAAAAGGGAAATACCAGATAAAAAATTCTATCCGGTCGGAAAGGTTTGCATCAACATGAAAAAGATAACCCTGGAAAAGGTTCTGGCATCGTTGGAGAATGAACAATATAAAATTGAAGTCGAAGAAGATATAAGGTTAAGAGCAAAGAAGGCTCTTGACAGAATGCTTGAAATAAGATGATTAGATGGATGTAGTGAAATCCGATGTTTTAATTCTTGGAAGCGGTCTCACAGGCTGTACGGCTGCATTGGAACTTGCAAGAAATAATCTGGAAATAGCATTAATTACCCCTTCAGATGACCCGATGGAATCGTCCACAAAACATGCGCAGGGCGGAATCGTCTACAAATGTGATGAGGATCCCGGCCTCCTGCAGAAAGATGTAATGAAGGCAGGATTGGGAATGTCCGATTCAAAAAAAGTTAAACTGCTTGCAGAAGAAGGTCCTAAAGAAGTCAGGAATTTTCTTATTGATTTCGTCGGTGTTGATTTCGATAAAGAGAATGGAGAATTGCACCTGACAAAGGAAGCCGCCCATTCATGCAGGCGGATAATCCATGTTAACGACAGAACCGGAAAGGCCATTCAGGAATCCCTGATGAAAAAATTAAATGAATTCCCAAACATCAAACTTTTCACGGAACATACTCTGGTCGACATTCTTACCGAATCCCATCATACGACCATAAAAGATGCAAGAGACCTGTGTATAGGAGCTTACATCCTTGATAAAAAAACAGGCATCGTAAAAACGTTCTTAGCAAAAAAGACTGTTCTCGCGACAGGCGGGGTTGGTCAGATATTCTTCCGTACGGTCAATCCTTCCGTTTCAAGGGGAGACGGCCTCTTCGCCGCTCACAGGGCAGGAGCGAGGCTAAAGAATATAGAATATATCCAGTTCCATCCGACATCTCTTTTCCATCGCCATGTCCCAGACTTCCTTATTTCCGAAGCCATCAGAGGAGAGGGTGGGATACTGAGGAATAAGAAAGGCGAGGATTTCATGAAAAAATACGATGAAAGGGGAAGCCTTGCTCCTAGGGATGTCGTGACAAGAGGAATATTCCATGAAATGTTAAAAACCGGAGACCATTATGTTCTGCTCGACGTATCATCAATTGCGCCTGGAAAAATCAGGGAACATTTCACAACTATTTACAAAAAATGTCTGGACAACGGACTCGATATAACCAAGGAACCCATACCAGTATCCCCGACAGCACATTATATCTGCGGCGGTGTTGAAGTCGATAAAAACGGAAGAACAAATATTAATAACCTTTATGCTATTGGAGAAGTGTCGTATACAGGTGTTCATGGGGCTAACCGTCTTGCAAGCACTTCGCTTCTCGAATGTTTATTATGGGGAGTCAGATCCGCAAGAGACATCGCTT
>CAZKOV010000063.1:0-5644 GCA_964554465.1 uncultured archaeon | reverse complement strand
GGACTACAGCAAGGGCATTCCGAACCGGCTGAAGGCATATGACATCTTTCTTGAGAAATATCCCGAGTGGAGAGAGAAAGTGACACTTATAATGCTTGCAACGCCGTCGAGGAAGGACATCGACCGTTATCAGGATCTGAAGAAGGAAGTCGACGAGCTCGTAGGAAGGATAAACGGGACTTACGGAAAGATAGAGTGGACCCCCGTTCTTTATATTCATTATTATGTCCCTTTTGCGGAACTGATGGCACTGTATAAATTGGCTGATGTCGGACTAATAACCCCAATGAGGGATGGCATGAATCTTGTCGCAAAGGAATTTCTTGCAGCTAAAACAGATAATAAAGGTGTTCTGGTCTTGAGCGAGATGGCGGGAGCGGCAAAAGAGCTTGGTGAGGCTGTCATAGTGAATCCTAATAATATTGAACGTATGGCCGAAAAAATCAAATTCGCTATGGAAATGTCGGAAAGGGGTCAAATAAAAGGGAATGTTGTTATGCGCAACCGGCTCCGGCGCTACGATGTGATAAGATGGGCCAATGATTTTGTAGAAAGGCTGGCCGACGTTAAGAAAATCCAAAAAGATAGGTATGCGCATATGATTACATCCCGGACAGTAAAAATGATTCAGGAATATTATAAAAAAGCTAGGAAACGTCTCCTTTTAGTGGATTATGACGGTACTCTTGTTCCTTTCTACGAATGGCCCGAAAACGCAAAACCTGATCCCGATATATTATCCTTAATGGAATCATTGGTGAATATTCCCGGGAACGATGTCGTCATTATCAGCGGAAGAGAAAAGGAAACTCTGGAGAAGTGGTTCGAAGGAATTCCTGTGGGGCTTGTGGCGGAACACGGTGCATGGATTCGGGAAAAAGATGATAAATGGGTGATGAACCACCAGTTAAACAACGACTGGAAAGATAAAATAAGACCTGTTTTGAATATGCATACAGACAGAACCCCCGGCTCGTTTGTAGAGGAAAAGGAATTTTCTCTTGCATGGCATTACCGGAATGCGAATCCCAGTCTGGGATCTATAAGGGTAAAGGAGTTAAAATCCGCACTTCTTAATATTGCAACAAATCTCAATCTGTGCATACTGGAAGGAAATAAGGTTGTGGAAATAAAGAATGCGGATATCAACAAAGGTCAGGCGGCGGCAAAATGGATCAAGAAAAAGGAGTGGGATTTCATCTTTGCCATAGGCGATGACAGCACGGACGAGGACACGTTCAAAGCCCTGCCGGAAGATTCAGTGTCGGTGAAGGTCGGTATTGAGCCTTCCCATGCAACCTTTAATGTCGATTCTGTCTGGGATGCCAGACTGCTGCTTAAATCTTTAATGAAGTGATTTTATGATGTATAAACTCAATGATTACAAAAAAATCGCGGGTAAAAAAACCATCGATGTAATCAGGGAGAAGGCAGAACGGTTGCAGGATAAACACATTGTACACATAAACTCGACATATCAGGGCGGGGGTGTTGCTGAAATACTGGAATCACTCATACCGTTAATGAATGACATTGGTATCGATGCCGGCTGGCGTATTCTTCATGGTAATAGTAACTTTTTCACAGCCACAAAGAAAATTCATAACGCGTTGCAGGGAGAAGAAATAGAATTAAGCGAAAGGGCTGAGAAATTATATTATGAAACCAATGAAATCTTTTCCATATATACTCACATTGATCATGATTGTGTCATTGTACACGATCCGCAACCGCTTCCCCTCATAAAATTTTATAAGAAGACGCAGCCCTGGATATGGCGGTGCCATATTGATTTGAGCAATGCCTATAACAATATCTGGAAATTTCTCCTGAAATACATAAAATATTATGATCATGTCGTTTTATCCAAGGAATCCTACAGGAGGAACGACATAAAAAAACCGCAACACGTCCTTTTTCCTGCAATAGATCCGCTCTCGCTCAAAAATAAGGAACTTCCGAAAAAGAGGATAGAAAGCTATCTGGACAGGTTTGATATACGGACGGACAAACCTGTTATAGGGCAGGTGTCCCGTTTTGACAAATGGAAGGACCCTTCGGGAGTCATAGACATTTTCGAGGAAGTGAAGAAGAAAATAGACTGCAGATTAGTTTTATGCGGAAGCATGGCTACTGACGATCCAGAAAACATGAAAATATATGATCAGGTCCGGAGAAAGGCTGAACCTTTGGTTAAGAAGGGCGATATAAATTTCATAACCATTGAAAACGACAGATTAGTAAATGTTCTCCAGAGAACTTTTGACGTGACGCTCCAAAAATCATATCGCGAGGGTTTTGGTTTGGCAGTATCGGAATCTTTGTGGAAAGGCACGCCCGTAGTGGCAACGAACAGGGGAGGGATACCTCTTCAGATACAAAATGGTGTCAACGGCTTCCTTCTTGAACCAGATGACAGGAAAGGTTTCGTGGAAAAGATAACGTACCTGCTAAAAAACCCGGAAAAAGCGAAGGAGATGGGCCTTAAAGGAAGGGAAACCGTAAAAGAAAAATTCCTTATAACAAGACTTCTTGAAAACCATCTAGATTTACTTAACGACGTTTTATTGAAAACATGAAACTATCTAATTTTTAACTCAGAAACAGCTTCTGACTATACATATATATTTAGGCTAGCCTAAATATTATTCTATGACCTCCGAGAATGTAGAGGAATATCTGGAGAGGATATACCGCCTCAAGGAGAGAGGAGATCCAGCAACCACCACCAACATATCCAAGGAAATGGGAATATCTCCTGCAAGTGTGTCCGAAATGCTTTCCAAGCTGGACGAGAGAGGATACGTGAAAAGAGTTCCTTATAAGGGGGTCACATTGACCAGAAAGGGAAGCAGGATAGGGAAGAGAATCCTTAGGAAGCACAGGACAATAGAAAGGTTTTTGAGGAGCATCGGTGTTCACAGGAGAGTGCATGAACAGGCATGCAGGCTGGAGCACGCAATTTCTGACGATTTCGAAAAGGCCCTGAACAGACGGGTCGGGATCGGCAAAAACTCCAAGGGCATAGTTCCTATATCAGAACTCCCTGAAGGGAAAAAAGCGAAGATAGTATCCATAGAGTCCGGCTATCGCGCCAAGAGGAGGCTGGAGGAGATGGGGCTTACCCCCGGGACCGAGGTCAAGACAGGAAGAAAGTGTCCTATGGGAGGTCCGGTCGAGGTGTTTGTGAGAGACTCCAGTCTGGTGATAGGCAGGGGACTCGCCAAGAAGATCATGGTGGAGATATGAAAAAAAAGCTCCGGATAGCACTTGCAGGGAATTCTAACGTGGGAAAATCTGTCATTTTCAACTATCTTACAGGGCTCAATCAGAGAATAGGTAACTGGCCGGGAAAGACCGTGGAGAAGGCCGAGGGGTCATTCCGTTTCGGGGAATGGGACATAGAAGTCATAGACCTGCCTGGTATATATTCTATGTCGACCTATTCCATAGAAGAGATCGTGACCAGAAAATACATAGCGGAAGAAAAGCCGGACGTGGTGATAAATGTCGTAGACGCCTCAGTACTGGAAAGGAACCTGTTTTTCACCCTCCAGCTGATGGAGATGGAGAGACCTCTCATAATCGCCCTCAACCAGATAGACATAGCGGAAAAGAAGGGTATAAGGATCGACCATAAAAAGCTTGGTAAGATTCTGGGTATTCCCGTGATACCCACTGTCGCGGTCAAGGGGACTGGAATATATGAAACCATAGAAAAGAGCCTGGAACTGTCAGAATCTGGGAAGACCCCGAAAAAGATGAAATATGGGAAGGAGATCGAGAAAGGCATAAATAAAATAACCAGAATGCTCAAGGACATCAAGATCGATTATCCTCCCAGATGGCTGGCCATCAAGCTACTGGAAAAAGACAAAGATATCACCGAAATGGTTTCCGAAAAGAATCCTGACACGATAAAGGAGACCGAAAAGGTGTCTGGAAAGATAAGAAATATCCACGGCCATTCCTGCCCAACCGCCATGACATGCGAGAAATATGCCAGCGCCAGCAAACTGGCAGCAGAAGTCCAAAAGTTCACCAAAAAGAAGAAAGGGCTTTCGGATAAGATAGACGACGTCACAACAAACCGGTTCTGGGGATACCCGATGATGCTCGGGATGGTGATAATTATACTTTTATCCGTCTTCACCTTCGGCGATTTCTTCGCCAGGGCAATGGAGGACCTGTTCATGGTCTTCATGTCTCCCATGGAAAGTTATTTCGGAGGGGAGATCTGGTTCTGGCTGCCCTCGGCCGTTCTGGAAGGCGTAGTGTCTGCCCTGACCGTGATACTGCCCTACATACTCCCTTTCTATCTCATACTCGGGGTACTGGAGAACTCGGGGTACCTGTCTAGAATGGCCTTCCTGATGGATAACATAATGCACAAAATAGGCCTCCACGGAAAGGCCTTCATACCCATAATCATGGGCTACGGGTGCAATGTCCCGGCATGCCTGGGATGCAGGATAATGGAAACCCACAGAGAAAGAATAATAGCCGTGTTCGTGACCACTCTCATACCCTGCGCCGCCGTGACGGCGGTAATCATGGGCTTGGTCGCCAAGTTCACCAGCATATGGTGGGCTATAGGACTGTATCTGATAAATATACTGATAGTTTTGATGCTGGGAAGAATTGCATTCAAGATCCTCCCCGGCGAGCCCTCCGGACTGATCATGGAAATACACACGCTCAGGATCCCGGATCTCAAAACCACCCTAAAACAGACATGGTTCAGAACAAAGGATTTCTTTTACATGGCTCTTCCCATAATAGTGGTCGGTACCATAATAATCCGCATGGCTGCGGCCGCTGAACTACTGGTTCCCCTGTCCGAGGCGATAAGCCCGGTGACCGTGGTATGGCTGGGACTGCCTGCAGTGGCAGGGGTGGCCCTCGCGTTCGGGACGCTGAAGAAGGAGATGACACTGGTGATGCTTGCCGTTCTCTTCGGCACGACCAATTTCGCATCTGTGATGACTCCTGTGCAGATGCTGGTGTTCGCATTCGTGACCATGCTTTACATACCCTGCGCAGCCACCATAGCTGCCCTTGTGAGGGAGACGGGCTGGAAGAGGGGCATACTCATAACTGTTTTCAACATAATCTTTGCAATAGTAGCCGGGGGAATCTTCTTCAGAATACTCTCTGTTTTCATGTAATACCATTATAACCTATAGCCAGAAGAACGGGGGGCCATAACCAAGGTCAGAGCCAAGTTAAAGAGCTTTATCATAATTGTAATTATCAAACTGAAAATCTATACGAAATAATGAAAGGCTTCAAAAAAACTGCTCGAAAAATTTGTTATAATCTAATCCATGCATAGATATTTCTGCTGTCTCAAATAAACGACCTTTGCACCTTCTGCACGAAGTCTTTTAGCTAAAGTGACGTCCTGAGTGCAGATTACAAACATGTTTCCTCTTTTGAAAAGTTCGTCGTCCGTTTTTGTCTTTTTCTTCTTTACCTCAACGACTTCTATTCCGAGTCTTTCAATGAATGTTAATGCTAGCTTCGCCGATCTTTTGGTCTCTCCCTTTCCTTCTTCTGAATGAACTTTCAGTTCATCAACTACCATGTCCAATGTATATAGTTCCGGCTGACCGAACTCGCAAAGACCTTCAAATATGTCCAC
>CAZKOV010000062.1:0-5650 GCA_964554465.1 uncultured archaeon | reverse complement strand
AGCTTTGGAGCAGGGCACGATCTCAATTGCAAAAGCTTCAATTGTTGCGACCCTTCCCGCCAAGACTTCCGTCCTTGCAGGCGGAAACCCGACCAACAGCAGGTTCGATCCTTATCAGCCTATCGCGAAACAGATAACCATACCCGAAACCCTTCTTTCACGTTTCGACCTGAAATTCGCGCTGAGAGACGTTCCGAATGAAGAACAGGACAAGATACTGGTCGATCACGTGTTGAAGGTGAGAGAGGGGGATGAAAACGCATCCAGACCCGCGATTAACAAGGAGATGATAAGAAAATACATAGCTTATGCAAAAGGGAACATCTATCCTGTTCTAACACCGGAAGCGGGAAAGACCCTGAAGAATTTCTACGTTGACATGAGGAAGAGGTCGGAAGGAACGGACAATGTCTCGATAACGCTCAGGCAGTTTGAAGGTCTCGTGAGGCTTGCGGCAGCATCCGCGAGAATCCAGCTTTCCGACATAGTGAGGAAAGAGGATGCAAAACGGGCTATAAAGCTCATGAAATTTTCCCTGACCCAGCTCGGTTATGATTACGAGACCGGCCAGATAGACGTCGATCGGTCCGAGGGCGCGACAAGCTCGAGCGAAAGGTCGAAGATAAGGCGCCTGATGGAGATAATAGACATACTTTCCGAGACGGACAAAGAGATAAAATTATCGAAAATCTACGAGAAGGCAAGGGCCCAGGAGATAGACGGGGTGGAGGAGATGGTAGAGAAGCTCAAGCTCCAGGGCATCCTGTGGGAGCCGAACCCGGGCTTCGTGCAGAAGGCATGAAAGGCATGTTTCATATTCGTTCTCTCATTTTCGGAAAAGGATATATTTATGCTGTGACATATGAAAGTATCAGCAAAGTTGTGGGAATCATCAGGATATATGGTGGCAGTTTAACGACATACTGCCGGGTGCTTGGCTACGGACCATGAAATAAAAATCGTAAAGGACATACGGGAATGCAGAATCCTCTGGGAGAAATTTTCTCCCGGAAACGTTATCTGGGATTTATGGGAAGTCATTTTTCCTTTCTATGACGAATCGCTTCATGAGCCGTATTTTATTGTTATAATAAATAAAGAGGGTAAGGAGCAGGGCGTTCTGCCCCTGTGGATGGAAAAGGAGAACAAACAATATCGCTTTTTCGGCGGCGGGTTTCCCGAAAACAGGACGTTCTGGTTTGAAGGATCCCTGTTTTCTCTGGTTTTTGACAACATCCCGCCGAACACGCGCATTTATGAAATCAACAAGAAAATCGAGAGCCTTCCGGACCCTGAATTTAAGCAGCACTTCTCAAAAGAGGAGTTCCACTATTTCCTCAATCTGGAGCGCCTGGGCTACAGCTTCGACGGATACCTGAAGACCTTCAACGGCAAGCACAGGGAATCTTTCCGCCGGGATATCCGTAAACTGGAGAACTTGCATTACACGCTGTCATGGGAAAAGACAGAACATTTTGATGATTTGATAATATTCAATACGGCAAGATTCGGACAGGATTCGGACCTCGCGGACCACCGGTATGCCGGGTCGCTCTTTTCCTTTCTGTCCTTTCTGGAAAAAGAGAACATGCTTTACACGTTACGCGTGGCGATTAACGGGAAAACGGAAGGCGTGCAGTTCGCGGCATTCTATAACGGGGTCTACTACCTCCTCCATATGGGATATAACAAGGAAATAAAAAACCTCGGGAAACTGCTGATAGCGGAACAGATAAAAAAGGCGATGGAACTGAAGGCGGCCGAAGTCGATTTCCTTTCGGGGGACACCGGCTGGAAAGAGTTGTGGAATCTGGAAAAGGAGCCTTATTACACCTTTGTAAAATGACCCAATATTCATGTCAGTCCGGCTAATTCCCTGTTGAAATTCCTGACAATTTCAAAACCTTTGTCCCAGAACGATTTTTCATTTATGTCCATACCCACGTCCAGAAGAAGTTTCCTCGGTTCCCTGCTTCCCCCCGCCGAAAGTATCTTTTCTATCTTGGGTATGAATTTTTTCCCTTCTTCTTTGTACCGGGAATACAGCGAAAGGGACAAGAGTTCGCCGAAATTGTACGAATAACAGTAAAAAGGCGTATGGAAGATGTGCGGTATATAACACCATTCGTACCTGAACTCGTCCGGTATGGTTACGGAATTCCCGAACTCCTCCCTGAGGTTTTTGAAATACACGTCAGATAGTTCTTCCTCCGTGAGCCCCTGCGGTATTATCTCATGGGCTTTCAGCTCGAACCTTACAAAATAGTTCTGTCTTGAAATTGTCATATATATATCCTTCATCTTGTCTGACAGAAGTGAAATCTTTTCCTCCCTCCCCGCCTTCCGGAGCATCTTCTCGAATGTTATCATCTCGCAGAAAGTCGAAGCCGTTTCACAGAGGGGGAGCGGCGCATGGCTTACGCTTATGGGATTCACGGATGCGTAGATCTCATGAATGGCATGACCAAGTTCGTGTGCAAGCGTCGAGACGTCTGCCGTCTTGCCCGTATAATTGAGCAGGATATAAGGCTTTATCTTCGGGGTCACGTCCACGCACATCCCGCCCGGAAGCTTGTCCTTCCGCGGATGGGAATCCATGTGACCGGCAAAAATGCTTTCTGCTTTTTTCCTGAAGGGCGGGGAGAATTCGCCGAAAGTGGAAAGCACCATCCTCCGCGCAGCACGTAATGGTATCCTCTTTTTGTCCTCATCCAGAGGCGCATGCAGGTCGTATCTCGAGAGCTTTTTCATTCCCAGTATCTTCGCTTTCAGCCTGAAGAAGTCCCAGAATATCTTCCTGTTACCGGTACATGATTCGATGAGGGCTTCAACCGCCTCGTCGTCAATCTCGTTCGCGAAATTGCGCATGTTTATTGCGGACCTGTATTTCCTCATCCTCCTTTCTATGTCCCAGTCCTTTATTATGGCGGCATATATGGTGAAAAACTTTTCCTTGTTTTCACCGTAGACGCTGAAAACGGATTTGTAAGCCGCTTTCCTTTTCGCGGGATTTTTATCGTGGAAAAACGCGGAAATCTCTTCGAGCGCCATCTTCTTTTTTCCGTTCGTTTCCATTTCGAACCTGAAATCGTTCACGATCTTGCCGTAAAGCTCGTTGACAACACTTATGCCGTTGATGTCCTTCCTCGTTATGACGGCCTCCTCCTTGTCGGAAAGGGTGTGTTTCGCGGCAAGCCTTTCGCGTTCGAATGCATATTTCATCTTGGGGACCGAAATGAAAAGCCTCTTAGCATTCTTATCATCGAGCCTCTTTTTACCTTTAACGGGAAGCCCCTTTATCCAGTGTTCTGCCGGCCTCGATTTGTCGTCTATTTTTATAGAAAGGTTTTCTATAATGGATTTGTATTTCATCGCTTTCTGGGATTTCATGTCCCCGGCCGAAAGCAGGAAAGAATAAGTAGTGAGCCTTGCGATTTTCTCCTGAAGTGATTCTTCGAAGTTTGTCATTTTTTTAAAATCCGAAACTCTCATCGTAGGTGAAAGTTTCGCGGTAAAATGGTCGAATTCCGGGAGACTGTCCCCGATTTCCCGGACTATCACGTTGAACTCCGAATCATTCCTTATTATGTCCTTCAGGTTCCATACAAGTCTGGCGTCCTTCATTTTGATTATATTGTTGGATTGGAATAAAAGAGTTCCATGAACAGATCATGCCATGGGAGGGCCCAGCATATTGTATGCAAAGTACACCACGATGACCACAACAATCATCAGAATGAGCATTATTATCCATACGGGCAGGCCTTCTTTCGAACTTTCCGGCGGCGGCGTCTGGACTGTTTGGTTCGATGTCTGGTTGGAGACGTTCTGAGGGAGAGTGACGTTATCGCCCGTGCTGACGTTTCCCGTGATGTTCAGGGTATCGTTTCCAGCGGTCTGGTTTGTCACGTTATCGATGCTCTGGTTATAACCTGTTATGTTCTGGCCGGTGACGTTCGACAACGTATCATTTATCGTTTCATTCATCGTCTCATTATACTGCGTGGTGTTGTCCTCCGGTTCCGTCTCGTTGTAACCGAACTCCGACAATAAGAACAATGCCTTGGTCCACGCATAGAGCCTTTTCATGCGGACGGTCAGGTCGTACGTCCCGTTACCGTCGGCGTCTATACTGACGGAACCGAGGAAGGATATCGTGAAATTCGCGCCGGAAGGCGTCAACTGAAGGATCGTGCTGTTCGCCGTCACGTTCTTCAGGATAAGACTGTGCCTGTCTTCCCCGACTGAAAAAAGCCACCTGTCGCCTACATTAAGCTCTCCTTCCCACGGATTGTCAAGAATGACGGAATAACTGTTTCCGGAGGGGGGAACCTCAGGAGGTTCTTCTTCACATTCGAAAACGAATGTGCGGTTTTCCCCCCAGTCATAGTTTGCGGAGTCGTTGTCCTCCACACAAAAAACATTCCAGAGATATGCTTCGTTGCAGTCAAAAAGAACGATGGGAACATCTATATCATAATTTCCCGGAGTCCTGTTGTCAAGAATCATCTTCTCATCCCAGCCGCCCGACCAGTTTCCGTAGAAACTGCAGTTGGCATAATCGCCCGTAAATATGAACGCAAGGGTTATGACATCATCCTCTTCGGTGATTATGTATTCGTCGGGAGGGCTCTGCGACGTGACCGTTATCGGGTCCCCGTCCGCCCCTAAAACGAAAGGTACAACCACTAAAAAGGCTACCAGAAAAACAGCCGCAATCCCCCACTTCATATATTATAAATGAGAATGTGGTGTTAATAAAATTATATTCCATAAATTGATTATGTGGTCCCGATGATAGGAATAATCGGAGCAGGAAAGATAGGAACGGGTATAATGGACGCACTGGCCGGAAAGGGCATAAGTTTTACCGCAAGCTCGAGGACTGCAAAAACATACAAAAACATCCGGATATCAGATGACAACATAAAGACCGCAGAAAACTCGGATGTGATAATCATCTGCGTAAAGCCCGACAAGGTCAGGGAGGTCTTAAGCGGGATAAAGGACGAGGCCAACGGAAAAATAATAATGACGTTTGCAACAGGCCTTTCCATAAAAACATACAGGAACATTGCTGATGCAAAGGTCGTCAGGGTAATGACAACACTCGCCCTGAGAAACAACCAAGGCGCAGGTGCATACGTCTTCTCCGAAGACTTCACCGGTTCCGAAAAGGACAAAGTCAGAAAGATCCTGAAAACATTAGGAGATTACATAGAGCTGGAAGACGAGTCAATACTTCCCGTAACGACCGCAGTCTCGGGGAGCGGTATCGCATATCTAACAAAGATATTTGACATCTTCATGAAAGAAGCAACCTCCCGCGGACTGACAGAAGAACAATCCAAAAAGCTCATCATCGGAACAATCAAAGGCTCCCTTTCACTGATGGGCGAAGGAACCCCGCCAGAACAGATAGCAGAACAGATAGCAGTCCCTGGCGGAACAACAGAACAAGGTTTGATTGCTCTCAAAGACGGAAAGATTGAAGACGTCCTGAAGGACGCCTTTGACAGAACTATAGAAAAGGCAATAAACATCGGGAAGGGGAATGAGACTTAACTGCCATTTCTATAGTTATAACGAATTAAATTCGTTAAATAGTTGTTATCCGCAATGCTCACTACGGGGGCTCTCAAAGAAACAT
>CAZKOV010000061.1:0-5786 GCA_964554465.1 uncultured archaeon | reverse complement strand
ATATTATCAATACTTTCCCTGATAAGTTTAATCTCATTTATTGCCTTTTTCCACTTTTCAAAAACTTCGGTATCTTCGGCAAGATTTTCAAGTCTTGCTATCTTTTCTTCTATATCTTCCGGAATATAGACGGATGTCCCTATTTTGATCTTCTCGATTTCGTTCTTTAGATTGATTATATCAAGTTCTGTCAGTTTTTCAGTATCTTCCAAACCATCGATCTTACTTTCAATTTCTTTTAACTTATCTAAAACAAGATTTTCATCAACCATAACACAAACCCATGAACAGCCAGAGCTATTTATAATATTAACAGTTTTATTATATATTGATATTTTTGAGTCAAAAATAATTATATATCTAGTGATGGGGAATTCCGGGAACAGACGGAGTTAATGACTTTCACTTTTGTTATCGTATCACCACCAATACTTGCACACTCCCCGGCAAGAAGTGCATCAATTATGCATTCTTCCCCCGGTCTAAGAGGGTCCGATGCCGATTTTTGAGTGGCACTTGTCACAACACAGTTGAATATATCGGTATTATTTGATAATTGGAAAGAGAAACCGTAGACATTTCTCGTGCCCGTGTTTTCGATCTTTGCCTTGAATTCAGAAATCTTTCCGCTTATCACAGTTATATTAACACCATCATAATTTCCGTAATCGGTAGAGAAATCATAGAATGTGTTCTGGCAGTCTATCTGGTTCATGGCATTGGTCGCCGATGCATTGGATGTTGTAGTCGCAAGGTTCATTGACCATGGAGCGACAAAAGCCGCTATGGATATTGCTATGAGTATAAGAAGAACTGTCGATATTATCGGAGAGACGCCTTTTTTCATATCAGCTGCCCCTTATTGTCAAAAAATCTGCTCCTGATTCAAGTATAAAATGAATATTATAGTCTATTCCCTCATAATCTGAATCCAGGTATGCAACAACTTCGCCATAAGGCAGGTTGTCCCCTTCCTGCGATAATGAAGCATAACCCGTACCGGTTTCCGATGACGAATTACCGTCTATGCTTATCGTCATCGATTCCAGAGGCATCCATTCCTCCACGTCCTTCTGGTAGACTCCAAGAAGTATTTGTGAAGTATCATAAGCTACATGTGAGGAGGATGAACCTATCTGTCTAAAGCACGCTTTTATATGCTCATTTTCCAGAATGAAAGCAGATGATTCTCCTTGGCAAGAGCCTGTATATGCCATTGCATCGAGTCCTACACCAATAATAACATTACCATATCTTTGTGAACTTCTGTGAGATATCACCGGAGCCGCACAGCGATAATTCCAGTACACGATATCATTATCGGTGTCTATAGTAAGACTGCCTTCATCAATCTTCAGGTTAATAACCCTTTTTGACCCCTTGCCACCGGAGGCCGCTTCCTGAAGGACCTGGTCAAGTTTTACAAAGGTGGACTGCATTTTGGATGTGATGGCAGCACACTGCATTTTTTCAACAACGGGATATCCCACCTGATATACAACTGCAGTTGCTGATATGAGAATCGCTATAAAAAGCACACCCATGACAAGACTGTATCCTTTCATGCCAACACGCCGCCTTTAGTCATTTCATTAGCTCTTTGTAATTGTATGTAAGAGTAAAGATTATATTTATCTCTCATCATTGATAGTTTCTTTTGATTACTATTAAAATTTACAGTCATGTTGAATTTGGAACCCACAACCGGAAATATTGTGCTGTTAATACCACCGTCCATGACTGACAAATTCTGGACCGAACCCGAGATATTGAGCTGGACAATCGTATCATACCCGAGATGATTCCCTACGGTAACATTAAGATTATCCGATATGTTTATGGTATAAATCCACAGCGATGTGAAATTTATCAAACTTCCTGTAAGCATGTTATTTGTAAATTCGGTGAAATTCCTTAGTTTTCCTGTAATATCAGATTCGTTTATCCCGAAATTAAAGGCTCTGGGATATTCGCTTTGGATATCATAAAAAAGGAATTTCATATCATCCGATTTATAAGATGTTGTAAACATGGATTCGGTTTTCACAAGATACAGACCAGTAAAGAAGAGCATTGTCAAAATTATCGCTCCCAACAGATAATATTGTCCTTTCATGTCCTATCTCCATATGTAAAGCCGCAACACCTTTGGCTCATATTTTTCATTACCTGCAAATATATAGTATGAAGCCCAGACAGTGGAATTGTTATTTGACGGTTCATAACCATTACATAAATCTGAATAATCGCAGATACTGATATTGTAATAATAACCCGGAACTTCTATTGAATTGAGGAGACCCGTGAAATCTTCCGAATAAACCCTGAATCTGAAGCTTTCCACCTGACTCGCATCTTGCAATATTTTATGGCCTCTGATTGACATATCTTCAATATAAGTTATGCTCATGCTCTGATGGCTGAGAACTATAAGAAAACTTATCAGGATTATAGAGGCTATAATGCTCTCTGCCATGTACCAGAATCCTCTCATTCAGAGCCACCTGATAATAAATTGGGAGAGGATGTTAAAATAAAACAAGATTAATCTCACGCAGCTTTTCTTCCTATTATTTCTATTCTCTTCTGAAAGGCTTTGTGAACTGTCTTAAGATCTTCATTTCTCATTTTCAAAAACCTTTTACGATCTTCTCCATTCAGTTGATCGGGGCGTACCCTTTCTATCGTATTTATCCAAGAGATATCTCCATTATAATTGTTTCCCGAAGAATCGTTAAAATTGATCTTGTGCCTTCTACCGCCTATGTACTGGTCCGTCACTATATCAATATACATGCAACCCTTCTTTGCATCTTTTTCTATAGTGATGCGGGGATAAGTATCTTTTGACCCGAAATCCCTTTTATCGGGATGGGCTTTGAATGATATTATAGGCATCTCTACGACATATATTTCTTTACCTCCGCCGGTATCCTTCCAATCAAAATATTCCTCTGAATCTTTCCATAAATTTTCCATAATAATCCGGCTGGAATCTACAACTACCGGCACCGGGACGAGAGTATTTTGTTTTTGTGTTTTTGGAACAGTATTGTTCATTTCCACAGGCGGAAGCGTGGAAGAATTGTCTGGACCGTGAGCAGTATCAGTTGACTGAGACGGATTACCTGCATATTCGCCTAATCTCAAGGAGCGGGAATTAACTTGTACTGTATTTTTATTCCCAACAGTTCCTGTGAATCTGAGTGTAGCTTCTTCAAAAGCCGATTTTTCAGGCCGGTTATAAGCACCGAAAGCAGAAAAAGCAGTATAGAAACATAATAATCTTACTAATGCCCTCCCATACCAATTTTTGAAGACGCTTTTCATGTTCCCACATAACACTACAGAATTGATAGAGTTTTCAAAAGAAATCTTAAATAGATTGACAGAAAGAATTACAGGCCAAACGATTCCATAAAAGATTTCATCTTTCTCAGTTCTCTCAGAAATTCGGAACCCCTTTCAGTCAATTTTATCCGGACCTTACCTTTGACATCAAACTTTTCTATAATACCTTTTTCAATAAGTTCAGTAAAATACGAATCCATGAGCTTGTGCGAGAGGTTGGCCTTATACATGATATGGGTTGGTTTTGCTTCGTTCCTCTCGGTATAAATGGTTTCGAGTATCGCCAGAATGACGTCTACCCGATCCCTTCTGCCCCCTCCCCTCATTTTCTAATCACCGATATGAAGGCTCCCAGAAGCAGGCAGAAGCCTGCGAGTTGGAGCACTTCAGCAACAACATAAAGCGCAAGATCTATCTCAACTATCGCAAATACAAGATGAGCTAAACTAAGCATGATGAAACCATAAGCGACGCATTTCGAATTTGTTGTGTGCTTCTTCTTAAAATTCCTCCAGTAGTTCATCGACACGAAACCGAGAATTATAATGATTGTAAGATGAAAAAGGAAGTAGCTATAATAACTGAAGAAAGCCAACACCGACAGGAAATATACGAATAGTAATAGGTCTTTCCTGTCATGTTTTCTGTAAGAAAGCATGTAAAGCCCATAGGCAAAAAGCGCTGTCAGCAGCCTGTACATGAAAAGACCGCCGAAACGGTAAATCGTGGAGATGTTCTTTGATATGTACTGGATTTGCATTGAGCCTATATGCAGGGTGTTCAGAACCTCAAAATAAAGATCAAAATTAGTCAATATCTTGAATACAAAAGCGATAGCAATCATAAGGAAAAATATATGGAAATATTTATGCTCCTTTTTCTTGGAAATCGTATAGAGTTTGTATGAATAATAAGATATAAGGACTGCGACTATTATACTTACAATTTCAAATGCAATATCTATTCCGTAGAACCATTTAGGAGCGAACAACAACCTAAGCATATAACAAAAATTTCTTTTCCGGATTAAAAAGGTTATAGAACAAAGTTCTCTCCTCAAGTTTCACAAAGGGTTTATAAAGGGTTTACTAATTTGTATTCAGAAAAGTAAAAATACTCCCGTGATGGAGGTGATGCCGGAGCTGACCTTTCTGGTTTAGCAATTTTGGGCGGGTGATTGTCCCACCACCTGCCCATCCCCCCTCTCTTTCGTTTCACCTTCACCGGGAACTATTCCTCCTATTTCTCCCTCATCTATCCAATTTCAAAAATTCCGATGGAAGACCTTAATACGGTATAATCAGCAATAACATTTAAGCCCTTTGAAACAAATAATTTACCATGTTCGAATATTGGACATTATTCAACGGCGTGTTTATAATTTTCATATTAATAGGGTATCTAATCTATAAGCTTTTTGACAGGGGAAAGTTTGTATTAGAGGAAAGAAAAGAAGAATTATATGCCTGCGGAGAAAGATGGGAGCAGCCACCTATTCCCTTCAACTTCTATGCAACAATAATAAGCGCATTGAAGATAAAGAAACTGTCTGAAGCACACACAGGGAACGTGTCGGATTACCTCTTGTGGGTGTTCTCCGGAATTGTCATAGTTATGATGCTTTTTGTGGTGTTTTACGTATGACTGATAAGATTAATGGACATAAAAGCATATCACACGAATTAAATTCAAAGGAAGTAAAGGAAACAAAAATTGAACTGAAACCGGATGAAAAGAAACTCGCAGGGAAGAAGATAAAAAGATCGATTATAAAAAAAATTATTGCGTACTGCAGGAAGAAGTCTCCATGGGTGATTCATCTAAGCAGCGGGGGTTGCAACGGATGCAGCATAGAGATAGTGGCTGCCCTGACACCCAAATACGACATAGAACGTTTCGGCATGGTTTCGAAAGAACTTCCAAGACATGCCGATATACTGCTCATAGAAGGTCCGATGACTACAAAGTTGAAGCAGAGGGTATTGGATTTATACCATCAAACACCCAACCCGAAGGTGGTTGTCGCAGTAGGTGCCTGCCCGCTGTCAAAGGGAGTTTATCATGACTGTTATAATGTCCATGGACCGCTTGACAAGTTCATACCTGTTGACGTTTATATACCTGGATGCCCTCCCAAGCCGGAAGCACTTATACACGGCATCGTGCAGGCCCTTGCAAAATTTGATGAAATATCGTGATTGTTATGGAATTGAAAGAAGTTCAGAAATTCTTTTCTGATAAAGGCATAAAATTGAATGAAGAAGGTAACAACTTCTGGTGTAAAACGGACCAGAAGGATATTATTAAGATACTGAAAGAACTTCATGAGAGAGGAATAGAAAACCTGATATTGATATCATCTATGGATATGGGAGAAACAATTGATGTCATCTATCATTTTTCTTTTGATGAAAATGAGAAGAACTCATTGAATA
>CAZKOV010000060.1:2343-5817 GCA_964554465.1 uncultured archaeon | reverse complement strand
CGAAAGAACACTTTCAACTATGCCTCTCACGTTCTCGTTTCCGAGTTTGGTCTTCGTCTGCCCCTCGAACTGAGGATCCTTCATCTTGATATTTATAATGGCGGAGAGACCTTCCCTGACGTCATTTCCAGAGACAGTAAGACCGTTCTTTAATATATTGTTATCTTTGCCGTATTTGTTGAGTATTCTTGTTAAAGCATTCTTAAAACCAATAAGATGTGTTCCTCCTTCCTCGGTATTTATATTGTTTACGAAGGCAAGTATTTGTTCAATATAACCCGTATTGTATCCCATTACAATTTCAACCCGGACATCATCAACAACTTTATCCATATAAACCGGTTTCGCGTTTACCATGTCCTTGTTTTCATTCAGGAATTCCAAGAACGAAATAAGGCCCCCTTCATATTCGAATTCATCCGATTTTCCGTCCTCTCTTTCGTCTTTGAGGGTGATCTTCACTCCGCCGTTAAGGAACGCCATCTCTCGCATACGTTTTGCGATGATATCATAATGATATTCAAGTTCAGTAAAAATCTCATTATCGGGCCAAAAAGTGACTTTTGTGCCTATCTGATAAGGTGAACCCCCGTCCACCTTTTTGACAAGGGCATCAAGCGCTTTTCCCCTTTCGTATTCCTGAAAATAAACATTATTGTCTCTTTTTACCTCGACCTGAAGTTTCTTGGATAATGCATTTACAACAGAAACACCTACGCCATGGAGACCGCCGGCAATTGTATAGGTTTTGGAGTCGAATTTACCTCCCGCATGAAGCTTTGTCATGACCAGTTCAAGGGCCGACTTCTTGTGTAAGGGGTGAACATCAACAGGAATTCCTCTGCCGTCATCAATGACCGTTATGGAATTGTCTTTGTGGATAACAACGTCTATGTTACTACAACAGCCTGCCATGGCCTCGTCTATGGAATTGTCCACGACTTCGAATACGAGGTGATGAAGGCCCCGGACGCCCGTACTGCCTATATACATTCCAGGCCGTTTTCTGACGGCCTGAAGCCCTTCAAGAACCTTGATGTCCTTTGCATCGTATTTTTTGGTCTCAGCTTCTGCTATAAAATCACCGTTTTTGTCAAAAATATCTATATTATATATAATTAATTAATTAATATAAAGGTTAATTTCCTATATAGTGGAAAATATATTATCAAAAAATAGTAACAAATAAAAAATTTGAAAACTTTTTATCGCTAATGAAGAGAAAACCTATAGAAATACCACTTAACGGGGAATATGTAGAAAATGGCTGGTCATCCATATTGCTTGAGCCTATAAGGAATATAGGAGGCTTTTCTTTTACCGGAAGAAAAAATTATAACAATATACCGCCTTTGAGAATCTTGTATAAAGCCTTTATGATGGGTTATAATAATCCGCCGGATACGAGCTTTATTGATGAAATATATACATATCCGCAAAACGTCGTCGAATTAGCATCAACTTTTGTAAATGTAACAGGAAACGGTAAAAATGAAATAATCGAAAGACCGGACAGTATTGAATTCAGCTTGGTACCCGGATACGGAAATATCAAATGTGAATTAAAAGGTGGCGTATCCTATGTTGCGGGGAAAGACTGCGCTCTTCTCCCAACATTTAACGATGGTCCTGTCTTTGAATATGATGAGATAACAGGATTCCCGGCAAAAGTCGCTAAAAATCCTGAAGAAATGGAAAAAGCATTTAAGACTTTTGGTCAGTATACGTCTTATTATTTTAATGATTCATGCGAATCTGGGATAAGAGCTGTATTCCGTTCAAACAGATTTGGAGGTCCGTATACAATTTTTTGCATCAGATTGACACGGGACCTTCTCTCCCATAACAAAAATGTAGGTGTAAGAAAATTCAAATTTGTTTCTTGATTTTTAACTAAAATACAACCTTTCCCAAAATATATTCATGAACGTTGATCAGATACTTGCCATGTCAATATTCATTCTAATCATTTCATGGTCCTTTGTATATTATTACAGCCTTTTTCAGGAAGGAGAAGACATCCAGAAATATACAATTGAAATGGTGGGGAACAAGATATTGGACAACATATCTGTTGATACCTACACAATTCCCGTGACTTTAAGCAGCACGGAAAATTTGACACTGCATACATTATATTTTGATTATATCTGGAAAGGGGGAACCGGTAACTCTTCGCGGGTTTTTGATGTATCGGGAACAGCTTTGGACTGCGAACTTTACGGTGACGAGATTTACTGGAGAAGCGACATAACAGCGGGAGAGGAGCATTACTTTGAAGTCAGATATGCTGCAGGGAATCTCCCCCTGAACTGCACGAGGACAACATATCATAATGCAGTTAACAAATCAAAAATAATACCAAGATCAGAAGAGAAGACATTGATGATATCAACATATCTCATGAATGCGATGGATTCCGTTAAATATTACCAGTTCAAAAGCCAGCAGGATATTGCGGAAGACTTCCATGTTGAAATAACATCCGCTTCCGGGACATTTGAATATGGAATACCAGTCCCGTCTAACAGGAACGTATATTCACTGACTTTTAAAAGGACGATATGGGAATCGGGGGAAGAAGCGGATATAATGATAAATTTATGGTAAATTCAGAACATGAAATAGGTTATAACGTTCCCCAGAAAAAGCGTAATAAGAACCGTTATGATAAAAACCGGGGCAAATCTTACACCTTCTTTTATCCATATTTTGCCACATTTGTTCTGTAATTTTTTGATATCTTCTGCCGTTACACCTACCCACTTTCCATCCATCACTACATCCCCTTCCCTCAAATCCTTTGCGTCTATTTCCTTTTTGAAAGCCTTCTTTTCAACAGCTTTCCCGTAATGGAAGAAGATAATCATAGCTGCAATAAAGAAAGGGAACAGAATCATGGATAATGACGGCACCAATCCCCTATAAAAATACATAAACAATGAAAGCGCCGCGGCAAACACAAAGAATATGGTTATCATTACCTCTGTCTTTATCCTCTCCTTTTTCAGAATTTTAAAAAACTCCCTGTTTATTTCTTTGTTTTTCATTCCGACGATGAGGCTGTAGATTATCATATAGACAAGGGATATCATGAAAAAGTTTAAGATGATTACAACAGGGAAAGGCATCGCACCTGTAAAAACCCCAAGTCCGGCACTGTCAGGAAAAAGGAAACCCACCCCGGCAAGAAGCCAAGCGTCACCGTCTCCCCATTGACCCGCATAATAGAGCAAAAGTCCGAAACCCAGAAACACGAGACCGGTCACAAACATGGGTATCGTGGCATAAACAGTTGTTAAAGTCAGGCCCGTCAATGAAACATAATACGCTGTTCTGGAAGCGATTGCCGCTATTATTATCGAATACGGGAGCCAGTCGGGGAATTCGGTGTATCTTAAATCAAGATATGCACTGTATCCGAATCCAAAAACGGCTATTACCAGAAAAATTGCAATGAAAATCATAATTATC
>CAZKOV010000060.1:0-2243 GCA_964554465.1 uncultured archaeon | reverse complement strand
TCCGAATCCAAAAACGGCTATTACCAGAAAAATTGCAATGAAAATCATAATTATCTAAGGATTGTTATTATTCGTGAGACCAAAACCACATGTGCAGGTTCCCAGAAGATCTTCACATGATTTGGTTCCTTTTAGTTCTGATTGTGCTACATTATAGCTTGCTGTTCCTCCTTCAGTTTTTGCACATTCCCTTATGCATGCCTGCCTACAAGTTGCCTCATCGGCCGCCGTTCCGCTCCAACTATCAAAAATACTCATCCAGTCCCCCATACCTTTGTTAAATATTATCATTATGATCAGCGCTGTTGCCAAAATTACAATTACAACAATAACTATCTGAAGGGACTTTTCCATGAATAGTATTTTGATTAAACTGATTAATATATGAAAATAAATCAGAAAAAAAGGAGAGGGTTTACCAATCTATATGGGCGATATCATCCATCATATTATCAAGTTCGGAATCATTTAAATCATCCTGCATGGAATCGACTTCGTTTATTTCGGTGTTAACATTGTCTGTTATTTCTTGCCCAGAATCGGTAGAACCTGTGTCAACTGGGGAATCATCAGATGTTTGTGAATCCTTGTCTCCTGTTCCTGTTGTGTCAGTAGGCGGTTGCTGTGTGCATCCTGAGATAAGGAAAACAACCACAAGAGATACCATAAGAATACTGATCAACATTCTCATTCTGTTCACCGTTTATTTTTTATCTTTCAGGGTATATAAGCCAAATCCTAAAATGAAAAAATAAAAAAGGATTTTTACCCTTCTGTCTGTCCCTCCTCAACGATTTCGTAAGTTTCTTCTGCTCCAAGTCCTTCATCCGGGTCACTGGTCTCTGCTGTCAAATCACCGCCAGCAGCTTTTATTTCCCTGACTATTTCAACGAGCAGTTTATGAGCATCTTTAAGTTCCTGATGAGCCTGAGAAACTAGTTCTTTTGCCTCTTGTGTGAGGCTGTTTATAGTTTCCTGTTCTGTAGAGTTGTCTGCCCTGAGATCATGGGCCTGCCTGAACAAATCCTCAGCCTGTTCTATCTTTTCCTTAGCGCTTGCCACATTTGAACTGAATTCATCAACTTTTGCATCTATATCGGATACATTTATTCCCTGCTCCTGAAGTTCAGCCAAAGCCGCATCAAGCCTCTGTTCAAGGTTTTCACTCTCTTTCATGATGCTCCATACTTTTGCATGGACAAGCCTTGCAGCATGCAGCATTTCCCTGTATCTTATCCTGTTCCATGTCTGGTTCAGCTTTCTGGCGGCTGCGAGTATGTCTTCCTTTGTTTCGGCATTTTGTACTTCGGTCAATATATCCTGAAGGCTTGCTATTTCTGTATCGATTTCAGAGATTATCTGGTTGGCTGTCTCTTCATTCAGACCTTCAGCCTCTTGGGTCTTGGTTTTAACCTTCTCAAGATGCTGTATTGCCATCTCGATTCCGTGGGCTACGTATTCCTGTGCTTGTTCCTGTGCTCTTTCCCTAAGCTGGACACATGTATCAGATTCATTGTCTTTGCAAGCTCCAAGATTCTCTTTCGTTTCCATGAACTGGGACCTTTTCTGATTATATAATCCATTCAATCTTGCATACTCGTTTTTTGCCTTCTCAAAATTCTGTTTGGCTTCCTGCAGCTTTTCAGTCGCTATCTGCCTTTTCACTGAAATCATGTTTTTCTGCACTTTCTGAAGTCTGAGCCCATTTAAAACCTCTACAGCCTTCTCTTTCCCCAGCTGTACTATCTCCTTCTGTCTGGCTCTTGTAAGATGCATGAAAACCTTTGCCTTTTCCTCACTGAATGCGTTGAGAACGGTTTCGGCCGCGGGATTTTTTTCTATCAATCCATCAGCTCTTTTCAATCTCCATTCCGCAACTGCCTGAGTGACTGCCTGAGCAACGTATGCTCTTTCCTTGATAATCTGTGCCCCTTCTCGGAAAAGCCTGCCGCATTTAGCTCCAGCTTCCTCAACACCCAAACCTTCAAGATATTCTTGGCATCTTAACTCTTCCCTGAACAGCTTCTGACATGTCTCGAGAGGAGTCCTTGAAAGCCCGTTCTTCTGCATGAAATCCACACAGACCCTTAATCTTGTATCTATTCCTTGATTCTGTGTATTTATTCCTGTTACTTCAGGTTCATTTGACCCCGTTTCACCAGAATTGTTATAAAGCTCCGGTTGTCCGGAATCCTGATTACCTGCATCATCCGGTGCGTTATTTCCTTCTGCTAGTATACTCA
>CAZKOV010000059.1:0-5941 GCA_964554465.1 uncultured archaeon | reverse complement strand
CCGTTAGTCTAGCCTGGTAGGACATAGGCTTCCCAAGCCTATAACCCGGGTTCAAAGGTCGGGTGGACTGTATTCACCATCGGATTAGAAATTCCCGGACGGCGCATTCTGTTCTTTTTATAAGTTAGATAAAGGTTAATTCCGAAACTTCATCTTTTCTATCAAAAATTAAAGGTAGTTGTCCATTTTCTGGCATAGACTGTCTCACAAAAGGTACATACAAAATGCGGCCTTTAACGTATGGATTTATTTTATCAATCTCAGTATCTGGACCATTAAGTAATTCGTTGACTTCGTGCCGGTCATAAGTTACTTCCGATTTCAGGTAATGTAAAGGCATTATTATAATACTGACTTCTTCTGGCAAACTATTTATTCTTTTAAATCTTTTTTGTCTTCCTCGTTGATATATTTCTATTCCTTCATTTGCATTTTCTATCGCTTTTTTTAATGGATCGTCGAGAGTTGCTCCATGTATGGCGTATCGCGTATCTAACTCTTCTTCATGAACTTGAATTCTATTGGCAACTGTTAATATTCCATTCACATTCTGAAAAAGCGGTACAAAACGATTTTCATCTTGTCCGCCATTCATTTTAAGAAATGAATATCTCATTTCTCCGGGAGGAAGTGAATGCAATCTAATTCCACTGATATAAACAGAGTGTTCAGGCATATGCACACAATTTTGATTGTTAGATTTTTATTATTTGCTTTTTTTTAGTAGTTAACTAAGATTGACAATCTCCTAGCGGATTCATCAAAAACCGACCGCTTCCGCAATTTCTGTCGTTTCAGGAACCTTTATTTCGGTTTTAACTATAGTTAATTTGGGTTTTTCTATCATTTTTTCTTCGTGAGGTATTGTCCAATAAGAAATCATATGATCCTGTGAATATTTTCTTTTCAGTCGGGTTATTACAGCACCGTCTTTTATGTTATCGGGTATGGCAAGAATTCCTGATGACCTGCTAAATGGTGAAGGAAATACAAAAACATCGTAAAACCCGCCGGAATGTTCTTGAGCTTCTTTAATAATTTGCTGAGGGTTACCATCATTCATACCTGAAAATATAGATGAATATCCTTCTGGAAGTTTTGCATGTGGATCAAAAAAAAGCCTGCAGCCTTCCACTTTGAACCATGCCGTGTGGTTATCGGCTCTTAATGCTTTAGCGTATTCCCCATTAGAATTATAATTAAAAGGAATGCAGTGACTTCTTTTTGCTGATGGCCTTAAGCCTAAAAGGTAAATATCTGACATCGAGAGTATTTAAAAGCTGAATTTATATTATTATTTTCTCTATTTTTTTATTTTATTGCAAAATAAGAATCAACTTTATTTATAATTAAAAATAAAATAATAATTATAACAACAATTTGTAATAAATTGCTTTATTTTTTTACATAAAAGTAAAGAATGGACTTTTAGTATATATCAGAAATCACTTATGCAAATATGCCAACCTCCCTGTTATTGGGAAAAAATGTAATGTTCGCTTCTTTATGTATGGAGTCTCTGTTCTTTGGTAAGTACAGAACCCGTTCCCATCTGTGTTATGGATTGTATATTCTGGTAAAACTTTTCCTCCTGCAAAGGTTATTAGACTTTTACCGCTTTCACTTCCCACAATAGCAGAATTTCCGTTTTTGGCACTATAGCATGCAGCTGCCGTATGCTTACCCATGACCCTGTCACCCTTTATTTTTCTTGCCTCAGTGACAGCTTCCCTGACAGAGTCGCTATTTGATTTGTTCACAAAACCGCCAACAGCTTCAAGTCTGAAATCATTATAAGGATTGATAACAATACCTCCATCATAATCCTTGCATCCGGGCATCTTTAACATCCACTCTTTAATAAGATTTCCGAGTTTTTCCGGTCTGTCCCATCCAAACGGACCATGAGTTTTAATCAGAGTGGATAAAATGTATTCATAATCAGGATCATATACCCTTATGATACCATTTCTTCACCCAAGTAAAACTAGACTTCCCCTAGATTTATCTGCTTTAGCAGATCCCTGCATCTCCGGAGAAGTATAAATATCACTGACTACAGGAAAAATTCTCCCCCAAGGTCTGGCATGTTCTCTCATAATAAAATTAAGCCTCTGACCGGGATTTATTTCTTCTAAGCCAGAATTTTTATTTTTTAGTAAAAAGTTTCATATATTTATTAATATCTAAAAAGAAATTAATTAATATGGTTAAAGTTGATAAAGATTTACTCTTCCTTTATACAGAAAATTCAAGAATGAGTCTCAGAAATGCCGCTGATACCCTCAAAAAGAGTCCGCAGAGGCTTAAATATTCATTGAAGGTTCTGGAAACCGAAGGAATACTGGCGGAACCTTTCTGTATATTCGATTATTCCCGTTTCGGAATGATAATGTTTCGTGTTTATTTCAAAGGGGGTTACATAAGCGAGAAAGACAAAGAAGGGATTATCAAAAAGTTGTCAGAGAATCCTAGCGTCGTCTCTATTTACGAGCTCAGCGGGGAGTTTGATCTTGCAATAGAAATGGAGGCACCCAACCCCTCAAGATTCAATAAGGAGCTAAAAAGAGTCGCATCTCTTATAAAAACCCTCAACAGTTACAAAGTGGTTCTCAATGTTGTCACCCACATATACCCCAGGTCATATCTTATCAAAAACAACCAGCTTCTCATCGGAAGAGAGCAGGACGTAATCATTGGCGGTGACAGAGAAATCGAATATTTCAATCCGAACGAACTATCGGTTATGAGATATTTACTGGGAAAATCTGATATCCGCCTCACAACCCTTTCACAGAAAACGGGACTTAACCCCAGAACCGTGAAATCCATTATCAAAAAACTGAAAGAGAGAGACGTGATAATGGGTTTCAGGCATATAATTGATCCGAATAGAATGGACATCCAGAAATTCCGCCTTTTTCTTAGATTACATAACATGACACAGGAAAGGGATGCCGAGATGTTGGATTATTTGATGAAAACGAAAGAAATAATCCAAGTGAATAAAACGGTCGGTGACTGGGATATGGAAATTGATATAGAAGCACTTAACAAGGCGCGAATCAGGCTTCTTATCCATCAGATGAGGGAGGAATTCAAGGATGTCATAGAGACATTCAACATGATAGAATTCTACCAGTATTACAAGAGATCATATCTGCCAGAATCACTTTTTGAAACCGGTAACATCTGAACTTAGATATTAATACAAGTTCGTCAAATAATATAACAGGCCCGCAAAATCCCGTTTTGCACACTTTTGGGCTGTTAATTTAAGGAGTGATATTTCTGGCCGCGCTAAAGAAAATCGGGACATGCAGGATAACATCCGGAAAACTGCGGCACGGGGTTCTTCCCGTTAAAGCCGGTTATGATATACCCATATCAATCATGAAAGGGCGGAAAGAAGGGAAGACATGCTTCATATCGGGGGGAATGCACGGCGATGAAATCAACGGGATGAAGCTTGTCCAGATGATAATGGCTTCACTCGATCCTGCCAAAATCAGCGGAACCATAATTTTTATCCCCATTGTCAATCTTTCCGGTTTCAATAAGAAAAAATACACGGTACCAGAAGATAATAAAGACATAAACAGGTGTTTTGACAAGAGGTGCAGAAGCATTTCATACTTTATCGCAAAGACTTTATTCAAAGAAGTTGTTGAAAAATGCGACTTCGGGATAGACTGCCATGACTGCGGGGCAAAGGATGTCCTTCTCCCCCATTCACGGGTTCATAAAGGACCCGACGGTGATAATGCGGACGGTTCAACGATAGATCTGGGAAGGCTTTTCGGGACGAAGGTCATCATGCTGAGGAACGGGGAGAGAGGGATGCTCTCTCATGAGGCCTCGAAAAAACTCAAAAAACCCGTGCTTACCGTGGAGGTCGGGGGCGGTCTCGTGTTCTGGAACGACTTCCTGAAAGATGCCCTTACCGGGATTAAAAACATACTTATCCATCACGGGTTTATCAGCGGAAAGATAAAGCTTCCGCGGGACCAGTATATGCTCAAGGATCTGGACAGGTTCACATACAGGGTCCGCAGGGAAGGCCTTTTATACAAAAACGTGGAGCTGGGGGACAAGGTCCATAAGGGGGATACCATTGCCGAAATCCATGACCCCGTAACAGGCAGAAGGAAGGAAATAATATCCAGGCATTGCGGATTCGTCTTCTCGTTGAGAATGCAGGACAAGGTGAATAAAGGGGATTCGATCGTATCAATACTTCAAAGCAACGACTGTCTGATCCACGGGACAAAGAAGCAGAAGGATCTCATACTCATAAGGAATTATCCGAATATATGGGATTTTGCGAACAACGATAAATCCTACCAGAAAACAGACACTTTATGAGATTCAATCATTTATATATCAAAACCTATGATTAACCTATATTCAGAGGTGTGATTATGGACAATGATCTTAAGGATAAAATTGAAAAGAAGATGAAGAATGGGTGGATTAAATCCTGGATGATGATTGAAGTGCTGGCGGTTTCCGAGGACACTGCAAGGTCTTCTCTTGAAAAACACATCGGGAAGATGGAATCGGAAAAAAATGTCATTATTTACGGGAAGAAATTCGGGGATATAGAAAAGCAGGAAAACCCGCTCCCGAATGTGGCTGCAGGTTACTCGTATGTGACCGAGTTCGAGATACTTACAGAGAACTTGGACAGGCTCATGACGATAGTCATGAACTACGGTCCGTCAAGCGTTGAGATACTAGAGCCGAATGAACTTAAGATACCCCTCGGGGAAGCCCAGGGCATATTAAACTCCGTTTCTTCCATGATGCATAAGTTCGCAAGCCAGGCAGGCGGAGTAATAATATCCAGCTGAAAAAATGTGATAAAATGATAAAGAATAAGACCTGCAATATCTGCAGAAAGAAGTTCAAACCGACGGCGGAAGGGCGTGTCCAGATTGTCAAAAGGAAAGACAAAGGCAAAGTAGAGTTGTGGGTTTGTCCCGATTGCGTCCCTCAGGTCAAGGAGAAGCTGAAGGAGATTGGTTTGAGGGTTTGATTTTTATATTATACCACCATTTAGTAATATGATTGTAACTAAGTCTGATATTTCATTAGAAATACCGACATGGGTACCCACAAAAACATTGAGAACATATTCAAATCAGGGCTTCAGTTTCTCGACTTATGCATTCAACGGGAGAAACCCGCTTAATGCGGGAAGATATCATTTCAAAGAAACAGATAACGGCATTTGTATGAATATTCCCGATTATGAAGAAAAACAGCCCGAATACTATGATGACTTACACCAGAAATATGATAGCGAATTAAGAATGATAATAGAACAAAACATTGCTTCAGGAATACCATTCTTCTGGACGGCGACAAATCTTGTGCCAGAAAATCGCGAAATAAGACATCCCCAAACAATAGAATTTCTTGATTATTTATCTTCATTCAATGCTGGAAATGGAGTAACAATAACTTCGGATAAAATGAAACAATTTATTGATAGCACATATGGAGGGAAACTTCAAACAATAGCATCATGTCAACGAATATTCAGGACCAAGAAAAAACTCACTCCAGTACAGAGGATTAATTCCTACAGAAGGTATCTTGGAAATTTCGATTATGTAGTTTTAGCTCCTCAGGATAGCAAGAATTTTGAAATCATCGAATCTGTTGATCCGGAATCAAGAAAGCGTCTTGTTCCCATATTGGTTACGCCTTGCAGAAAACAATGTAATTCATATTGGCATTATATGAATATATCTCTTTATAATAAACTGACATCTTTCATGAGAATGACTCCAGAAAAAAGGGCAAGACTTGTTAGAAAGTTTGAAGAAACAAAAAAAATGACTCAGGAAATGATGTCTCATGGATGCAAATTATCGGTAACAACTATAGCGGCTTATGATTTTCTTGATCTTGTAGAAATGGGGATAAGAACCTT
>CAZKOV010000058.1:0-6129 GCA_964554465.1 uncultured archaeon | reverse complement strand
TGAATGGTTCCTGCAACTACGTTAGATAAAGCGCCAATCCTCATTGCTTCGTACAATGTTCTTGCTTCAACCGAACGCACTTCTCCCATGATAAGAGCAGAATCACCAAGACGGAGAGCTGTTCTTAGCGCTTCATCAGCAGGCATTTCCGTCTCTACTCTTGTAATAACTGAACGCGATTTCATTCTTTCTATGTTATAGCCTAAATCTATGAGCTGCATTACAGGAAGTTCGAGCGTATCTTCTATCGTGCATATCCTCGTTTTTGGCATGAGTTCAAGCATCAAAGCACCGAGCATTGATGATTTTCCTGCACCCCTTCCGCCTGCTAACAGCATTGAAACAGAACCGTCAATCATGAATGAAAGCAGACCTGATGTAAGGGCATCAATGGTTCTGTTTTTAATGAAAAGTGGCAGTGTCCATGGTTTATCCCTGTGTCTTCTTATTGCAAACCCGAGACCGTATGGTGAAAGAGTTCTTGTAATTATCGCAAACCTTGCGCTTCCCCCAGGAACGTCGATGTCCGTGTCAAGAACCGGGTTCGCTTCATCCAAAGGTCTGCCCGATTGTATCCTCAGACGGGTGGCCCATGATTCCGCATCGCCCTGAGTGGGGATGAGATTTGTCCTGCACTCCTCGTAATCATTGTGATTGATAAGAATAGGCTGCGTTTCTATTGGAGAGTTTATGTAAATATCCTGTATCCTTTCATCATTTAGCAGGACCTCCAGAACACCAAGTCCTGCCGTGTATCTCGTGAGAATCGTTGCGAGTTGTTCAAGTTCCTTCCCGGAAAGTGTTACATTCATCTGACCGGCAACTTCATGAATCATGTCCTTTCCTATATTATAAAATACTTCTCTTACCTTTTCCGATCTGACGAACTCTGCTGTCTTCGGCTTGTGGCTTGCCATGTACCTTCTGGCGGAATCGAGAACTGAATATTTCTCTTCGGAAAGTTTGAATTCCGGAGGAGCTACGAAATAGAAAAATTCTGCCGTCTTCTGCATCTTGAATATTTCTACTGTTATATCACCGACTTTATACCTGTCTATCGATCTTGCCTCCTCGGGCGGGGTCATCATGTAACGGGTCAGCATGAAATTCGGACGGATTATAGGCATGAAAATTTCCCTGTAAACGGAACGGTCCCCGAGATGATAACCGGCAAGATGGGGCTCTGCCAACTTTATTAATTTTGTCTTTTCGAATCGTTCTTTCAGAATGCCGAAAACGTTATCAATGTAATGTTCATAGCAATCTATTGCTTTCTGGTTTTGCGTTGTCTTGAGTTTTACTTTGAGATTTCTTATCTCCCTTATGGCTTCGACGTATGCACCTACCGGATCTTTTCTTAGCAAATCTATGACTATGTAATGCAATCTTTCAGCGAGTGCAGGGTAATATCTTCGGCAGGATTCTCCTCCGAGATTTGCGACAGAAATGAATTTTTCTCTTACCAGAGTTTCCATGATAGTCGCAATTTCCTTTAATATTCCTACCTGTTCTTCGTCATATTCGTATTCCCTGTCTTTTGCTATGACCAATTCCTTTACTTTCTTTACTTCAAGAATTTTATCGATTGCGATTCCCATGCATTCGGCATAATCTTCAATCGATGCTCCGTAAATGCTGCCAAGCCAGTCTATTCGTAGTCTTTGAGATTCCTCATCGTAAGTATACTCCCCCGCAGCCATAAGAACCCACTATGCTATTAATTTAATTTAAGTTCTTATATTAATTATAGATATGACATGTTATCTGTTTCTTGTTTCTTAATTATAGAAAAAAAGAATGATAGCCCGGCCAGGATAATCGGGGACAGCCGCTCATTACGGCATGAAACAAATTTTCATATTATTTTGTTCAGATTGTCTTTTCGAACCTGGGTCTGGAGGTCCAGAGCCTCCAATGCTTGGCCACTACACCACCGGGCTATATCATAACAATTAATCTTAGTGTCCTTATACCTTTCTGCGTTATTGCAAAGCACTGACTTCCAACCGTTTCAAGATTATTTACATATCCTTCTGAAATGAGTTTTTCCATAATCATTGCGTAATCATCTGAGCCACCATTAAGTTTTTTCTCAATTTCTTCTTTTCTTATCAACATATTTTCTCCTATGATTTTGAGTAACATAATTTCTTTCTCGTTCAACATAAATACCATCTCAATTTATAGTAATGTCCGGAGTATAGTTGGCATAAAAATAAATAAGTGGTGAAAAGCTTATATTTATTCGATTTCAGATTTTGGCTAACAGTTTTTTGAATTCTTCTGATTTTTCTTTAACTTCCTTTGCACCTTCCCGAACTATTTCTTCTGCTGTCAGACCACAAACGGATTCAATACTGAATATGAATTTCTTATCTTCGGTTTTTATTTTGACCTTCCCTTTAAAGTTATCAAGACAGTCCCTGAATTCGTCAACTTTGAATGGATCCTCTATAAGTATCTTGGTTCCCGAAACTTTTAGAACTCCTTTGGGGAACGCTTCTACGATTTTTTTTGCTGGAACGCCTGAAGATTTCTCTATTGATGGATAAGCATGGCAAACGGCAACCGCCGCCTGATTTTTAGCATGATTTTTCCCGAAACCGAGATGTGCAAACGCTTCAAGCTTGATGTTCTTATCCGGACCTAATTCGGTTATCGGGATATTGTCATAAACCGGTTTCACTTCCTTGTTCGTGGATTTCATATCTCCTGAATAAACGGTTGTTGGCCCTTTTTTATCTATCACGAAAACGACCTGACAAAGAGGGCAGCCTTTGCCCCCGCATTCACAAGCATCCGGAAGGTTGAATTTGGTATGGTCAAATTTCAGGGGTATAAGTCCTAATCTGTGAGCAAGCATTTCGTCAAAAAGAGCGCCTTCATTGTCCTGAAAGTCCACCCAGTCGACAGCCATTGTCGGAACTCCGCTTACCATTGTTCTTCTAAGCGCGTTCGCAAAGCCTGTATCGACACCTTCAAGAACAAACTTGATTTTTTCATCGCTCTTCTCCAAAACGCTGATTTTCAAAATATCACCCCTAACGCGAAGTATTCTTTTTATAAATGAGCAGTCTGTCTCTATAAATTATCAGTTAATCTTATATATATAAGCCATTTTCTGGGATTATAAGTTTTTAATATTCTTTATACTTATATCTTCATATCGTGCGGGGGTACCCAAGCGGTCAAATATTGGAAAAGATGTGCTATAAACGCATCAAATGGCGTTTTCACGGATGCCAAAAGGCCACAGGGGCTAGAATACCTACACAACCGTGTCGGAATGGCCAAGTTTAGGTATGGCTAAGTTCAGGAAAGCCCCGCTTTCCCCTAAGTTAGGCTTTAAGAAGCCTAGTAGCTTAGTGCTTTCCAGGGTTCGAAAGATTGGAAAAGGCGATATCCATCGCAGAACTCAAATTGAAATGATATAAGTTAAAATATCTGGAATTCCCTGCCCCCGCATGCATATTTTCTCAATTATTTAAACCTTTCTCCTCAATATGTCTCAATAGAAATCGGTATAGAGGGATTCATAAATGAAAATACTCTGTGCATCAGACCTTCATCACAGCGAAGAAATAGAGAAAAAGGTATTTGAAATCATAGAAAAGAGAAAGATAGATGTGTATGTGAGCGCTGGTGACTTCGTTTCAGACCACTTTGCAAAGGATATGCTGGATAAGATGAAAATAAGAACGTTTGTTGTTCACGGTAACTGGGATACCAATATAAAAACCGATAACGAGAAGGTTAGTGTTCTCAGGAACGAGGTCGTGGAATACTGCGGATATTATTTCTTCGGAATAGATGACAGATTTGCGCTGGACGAAGACATATTCGATCTGATTGGGGACAAACCCCTTGATAAAGTCATAATAATAAGCCATTCACCTCCGTACGGGATACTTGATGCGACATGGGGAGGACTTAATGTCGGGTTTCCGGTTTACAGAGAATTCTTAGAAAATCATGAAGGTATTATACAGGTATGTGGACACATACACGAATCTGCCGGCTATATTCTCTATAAGAACAATATCATAATAAACTCGGCTTCTATCTATGTTAAAAAGGGTTACATAATCGAGCTTCCATCAAGAAAAATAACAGAAGTCGGTTTGGAATAAACCTGAAAATATACACCGTTTATTTTAATGTTCTGTACCAAAATGTTGTATATGATAGATTGGTACACTGTCTCGGTCCTTGTTTTTATAATAGCTATCTTCTTTGCCCTTTACAAGGATAGAAAGAATCTGGAGAGAAATTCCGTCCTGTTTATAAGGAGAACAGAGACGGGCAAGGGTCTCATAAAGAAAGTGGCAAATATAAGTCCCCGTTTCTGGAAATGGGTAGGTAACTTTGGAATTATTTTGGGTTTTGCCGTCTCAATCTATATCACATACTTCATGATTGAAAGCCTTTTTGAGGCAATAACTTCCGAGACGGCCATCTCAACATTATCCGTGGTGGTGCCTTCAATATCAGCTACAACTTCAATAGGACCCGGATACCTTGCAGTTCCTTTCTGGTATTGGATAATATCAATAGCGCTTTTGGTTGTGGTTCATGAAGGGATGCATGGAATAATGACGGTAATAGGAAAAACAAAGATAAAGTCCCTTGGGTGGGGCGTGATGGCAATTCTTCCTATTGCATTTGTCGAGCCCGATGAAAAGGGTTTGCAGAAAAAGAATATTGTGACAAGGCTCAGGGTGTATGCAGCAGGTTCCCTCTCCAATTTCATCTTCGCTGCGATTTATCTTGTGTTATTCTCCTTTCTGGCTGCATCTTTATTTGTTCCCGGAGGAGTTGCATATCAGGGAACGTTTGCAGATTATCCTGCCAACAAGGTTAACATGACTGGAGCGATAATAAATGTAAATGGTTATCAGATAAACAATCCGGAAGAACTCACGATAGCTCTTGAAAAAATTGGTGTAAATAAAACTATTCAAATAATAACTTTCAACGGTACTGAAAATCTCACCTTTACTTTAAAAACAGTATCAACTTCATCTATAAAATTCAGGCCCGACTGGACTACGGATTTCATTATCGGGATCGAATCAAATTTTCCCGGAACGATAGAACTTATAAACTCTTTAACGTATTCCTCCGACGGTGCTAGAAAAAGTTGGCAACAACTTAATTATGAAAAACAGTTCTGGGAACATGCAAAGAAAAGTAATCCCACAATTTCTGAAGAGGCTTCTCTACATATTTCTGAGATTGGAAAGGAACTGGAAGGTCGCAGTGAACCCGGTTTCATAGGAATAGGCGGTGTGTCAACTTTTAATGTACTGAAAAACGAGTACAAGTATGCAGAGTCTGTCATATCTTTCGTTCAGGGCCTGTTATTCTTCCTTTTCATATTGAATTTCGGTGTGGGCCTCGCAAATCTTATTCCCATTGTTCCTCTTGACGGAGGAAAGATGTGGGATGATTTATTTAAACGGTATATACCGACAAAAGCTGAATTGCTGACAAAAATTCTGGGTTGGGCCGTTTTCATAATAATAATTGCGGGTTTTATTGTCCCGTTCATTAAATAAACACAATTATAACTGATATCCATTTTAATAAAACTTCCATACGAATTGATTTATATGCTATACTTAATCGGTCTCGGGATATGGGATGAAAAGGATATAAGTATCAAAGGCCTTGAAAAATGCAAAGCATCAGACGTTGTTTTTGCAGAGCTATACACAGCAAACTGGGGCGGTTCTCTTCAGAATCTGGAAAAAAGTATCGGAAAGAAAATCATTCTTCTTGAAAGAAGTGCTATGGAAGAAGGCGTAAATAAAATCGTAAATGAAGCAAAACGTAAAACTGTTTCAATCCTTGTCCCCGGGGATCCTCTTGTTGCGACGACACATGTTCATGTTTTGACGGAAGCAAAAAAGACCGGAGTGAAAACGATGGTAATACACTCTTCTTCAATATATTCAACAATTGCAAAAACAGGACTGCAGATTTACAAGTTCGGAAGGGCTGCAACTATTGTCGAACCTTCGGTAAATTATTCGCCTAATTCATTCTACGATGTCGCAGCCGACAACAAAAAAAACGGATTGCATACACTTATGCTATTGGATATTAAAATGGATATAAAAAAAGCTG
>CAZKOV010000057.1:0-6189 GCA_964554465.1 uncultured archaeon | reverse complement strand
TTCTTTTTCAAGATAAATGGTATTATCTTCCCTTGTGAAAACGTCATCTTGCTCGACGTATATGCTGACATAGAGGTCCCCTGAATCACCGCTGGTTATCTTGTTTCCTTCTCCCCGAAACCTTAATGTGAATCCGTCATCAACGCCTTCCGGGACATTGATTTTTATCTTCTTCTTTACCCTGACCCTCCCCTGTCCTCTGCATTCCTTACACGGATGGGTCACTATCTGCCCTTCACCCCTGCATTTGGGACACGTTGAAACCGTTGTGAATGCTCCGAACGGGGTTCTCTGTGTAACCTTCATCTGGCCCGTTCCATTGCACTGAGGACATTTTTCGGGATCGTGACCCTTCTCTGACTTACTACCGTTACATTTAGTACATATATCAAAAACATGGGCTTCTATCTCTTTCTCCGTTCCGAAGGCGGCTTCTTTCAGGGTTATTTTCATGTTGTATTCCAAGTCTTCTCCTCTCGGTCTCTGAGGGCGTCCGCCGAAACCGTGACCGAAGAAAGTACTAAAAATATCCTCAAAACCTCCGCCGAAACCGAAGCTTCTGAATATGTCTTCGAAGTTGGCCCCGCGGAAGATATCTTCTTCAGAATACATTCCATCTATCCCTGCATGACCGTACTGGTCGTACTGGGATCTTTTCTTCTCATCAGACAAAACGGCATAAGCTTCGGATATCTCCTTGAATTTCTCTTCCGCGTCAGGGTCCTTTGAAACATCAGGATGATGCTGCATTGCAAGTTTCCTGTAAGCCTTCTTTATCTCTTCCTTTGAGGCATCCTTTGAAACTCCAAGAATCTCGTAATAATCACGTTTCGTCGTCATTGGAAATCGCCATCAATATCAGTAACAACTAATCTGTATTATATGTATCGGGAATTTTTAAAAGAAATCATCTTCTTCTTGTCCACCATTTCCCGGTTGTTAGTACATAAACTTGTTGGCGTCCCATATCCATATTTTCTTTTTGTTTCTGCAACTGAAGATGGTATTGATAATCAGGATCTCGCTGCATCGATTTTCCACAATTAGGATCACTGCAAACCGTCTTTGTAATATTTCTTTGGCTTGTGAAGGCTTTTAAAGGTGTCTCCACTCTGAATCTTTTGCAGTAATCGCATGTAAATCTATTGAAAATAATTTTTCCGTCTTTCCTCTCGTATGGCATAAGTTAGATTAATGGGAGATTAAGAATTAAAATCTATCATTTCGATTTCAATAGTTTTAATAAAAATAGTTCCAATATCTTTTTGAGTGATCATATAGAAAAGAAAAGACCTCTCCTCATAGCGGGTATTGATGTCGGTCTCCACACAAGCGTCGCGCTGCTTGACCTTGATGGGGAGATTATCTTTCTTGAGAACATCTATTCTCCGACACTCTCGGAAATCACAAACACAATCTCAAAACACGGCAGTATAATCTCTATATCAACCGACAGGCAGAAAACGCCTTTAAGGGCTAAGAAAGTCGCAGCTTCGCTTGGTTCTAATGTCCTTGCCCCGCTGAAAAACATGACCAACAAGAAGAAACGGATTCTCATTGAAGATTTTACAAGACCTGAAAAACTGAAACTCAATTCCCACAGGAAAGCGGCCCTAGCGTCGGCTATTTTTGCTTACAAAAAATACACTCCCAGACTGAAGAAGCTCAGAGAAAAACTTGAAAAAGAAGGCAAGGCCAAGGATTATGAAAATGTAAGAGAAAAATTTTTACTGGGAAAATTCAGGTTATCCGAAGAACTGAAAAATAAAAAATAAACTTAAAAAATTAACAGCCATATAGCACAATATGTGATTTTTATGAGTGTTATAGATTGGACTTTTAAAAAGATCCAGTATTCTAGATTATCGAGAAGATATAAAAACGATTCTACAAGAGTGGAAAAACAAGCAAGAGGTTATCTTAGAAACTGTAAATCTCTCAGCGGGTTGAATTTTCATGATCAAAATGTTGTAAAGTTCTACGCAGAAAAAAATCCTAATTTTGCAGAAGAATTTAGTAATGTTATAAATAAATAAACGGAAGAAGGGGTTATTTCTTGGGAAATTGAGATTGTACGAAGAAAAAAACAACATCTCTACATCTTGGTTATCGCATCGAAAAGTTCCTTTGCCGATGCCTGCGGTCCGTCCGTCTCAAAGCCCGGTATTCCCAGTCTAGTCCTTATCTGGCCGACGAATATTCCCAAATCGAAAATCTTCCTGAAGTATTTCCTTGCAAGAGGTTCGCATATCTCTTTGTATTGCAAAGGACCGAAGGGGTTAGCATAGTATGAATCCGTGATTCCCTTTTCTCCTGTAGTCCCCTTTGCCATTCTTTCACTTTTCCTGAAGATTTCAATGGCCTTTTCAAGATCGTTAAACCTTTCAAGGATTGTATGGTTTTCATCGATTGCTTCGTAGTTGTTGGCATATAAAAGGAAATCTATCTCATATCCTCTGGACACCTCTTCCTGCGTCGTTATCGGTATCACGGCTCTCGCATTAATCTTCTGGGGGCTGTGTATAATGGTCCTGTCCACGTTGCCTAAAGCGAATCCGGGCTGGAGGTCGTCAAGACGGACGAATGCTCCTGTCTCTGTTCCGTACGCACTGACCTTTCCATCCTTTCCTATTTCAAGGGAGCCCATGTCATCAAAGATTACTGTCATGTCCCTTATGTAATTGTCCCCGAGGACGCGGAAGGCTTCAAGAGTTTCTGATTTACCTGTACCAGTGTCGCCCCATAGGAGTATGTTTGCTGATTTTCCGTTCTTCATTTCTATCCTAACCATTGCGCCGTGCACCGGGAACCTGCCCCCTTTTATGGAAACTGAATTATGCAATGTAAGTATCATTTTCTTCAGGTAGCCGAAATAACCGAAGTAATCCCCCCGCGGAACAGCTCCGACAAGGATATCGTTTTTCGTGTCATCATAAAAAACCGTTGGTGGTTCCCCGTATTTTTTCAGAATCTCCGGAGGAACGCCGTAGGCATATATTGCATTCGGTTTTTTCCTAAGATCCTCTTCATCCGCGAGATCGAAAAGATTTGCGAGTGACGTTCCGATTCCGATAAAACTCCTGTGGAAAAAAACCAGAATTACTGTATCAAAGACCTTGGCAGGATAACATAGCCATTCCCTTCCATTGAATTCTAGACCTTCAAGAGGATTGGAATCCACTTTTTGTATGAATCCGACCCTTTTGTTCATAGGGGGATCAAGTATAAGGGGAGGTGACATGTAAACCTGCCTAATCAGTGGAACGTTTTTAACCGCTTCATATCTTTGAGGACAAGGCCATTCCTTTTCCGATACGATCATTCCCAGCTGACACCCTGCAGCGACCTGACGGTATATCCTTGGGTGTTCGCCTGTTATATTTTCCCGTATGTCCCTGTATACCATTCTTGTCAAGTGGTCGAGCATTTCAACAGTGTCATTAAATGTCCTGTAGGGTTTCTGCTCAAACGGTGTTTCCTTTCCATTCTCCGAATAGCATACAAAGAACCTCTCGAAACTTCTCCAGAAATTATAAAAATGCTCAATGAATTGATCAATAAGATAGATGTCACGGAAGAAAGGTTTGGTTTCAGGATCCTCCTTAATTATTTCTTCTTTGGTCTTTAGTGAAAGCTTTTTCATAAGATTGAGCATTTTATCATATTGCTCGTGCTCGGAAAGTCCTGGCGGGAACACTTTAAAGAGACCAGACTCGTTATATCTTAAGTGATCTATGTATTTCCTTAAAACCTCTTTGAAAAGGTCTGCCTCCAGAAGTTCCGCACCGCTCTTTGGTATCTTGCCATAGCTGAATATTATAGCTTGTTTTCCGTGAAAAGCAAAATTTTTTGCTTTCATAAGAGTAAATAATTGTGAATTAATACTATAAATGTTTGTATAAGCAATCCGCAATGAAAATAAAAAAGAAGAATTTTATTTGTCTTTTTTATCTTTTTCATCATCCTTAGCTTCATAATCGGCATCGACGACTTTTTCGTCTTTCTTTTTCTTCTTGGCTTTTTTCTCTTCTTTTTGTTCCTCGGCGGCCTGTTGAGCCTGTTGTGCAGCTGCCGCCTCCTGATAAAGATGGGCGCCGATTTCCTGGAGTTTCTTGGAGAACTCTTCTGTTTTCTTCTTTATTTCATCTATATTCTTTTTCTCCATTGCCTCCTTCAGTTCTTTTGACATGTCCTGGATTGTCTTCTTTTTGTCTTCACCGAGTTTGTCTCCCATCTCTGAAATCAACTTCTCTCCTGCATAAACCGTTGATTCTGCAGTGTTCATTACTTCTATCTCTTCTTTTTTCTTCTCGTCTTCCGCCTTGTGTGCTTCGGCATCTTTCACCATCTTATCAATCTCTTCATCCGACAATTTTGTCGAGGCGGTGATTGTTATTTTCTGTTCCTTGTTTGTTGCCCTGTCCTTTGCCGTGACGTTCAATATTCCGTTCGAATCTATGTCAAACGTGACTTCAATCTGAGGGATACCCCGTGGCGCGGGTGGAATTCCCGTGAGGTTGAACATTCCTAGACTTGTATTGTCGGCGGCCATCGGACGCTCGCCCTGCAACACGTGAACTGTTACAGCAGTCTGGTTGTCTGCAGCGGTCGAGAATATCTTGCTTTTCTTTGTCGGAATCGTTGTGTTCCTTGGAATCAATTCTGTAAATACGCCGCCCAAGGTTTCGATGCCAAGAGTGAGTGGTGTGACATCCAGAAGGACTACATCCTTTATGTCACCGGCAAGAACCGCTCCCTGTATCGCAGCGCCTGCCGCGACACATTCCATCGGGTCGACACCGCGCTCGATTGGTTTTCCTATATATTGTTCGACATACTTCTGGACCGAAGGCATCCTTGTCGGGCCTCCGACCATGATGACTTTCCCAACATCCGACTTCTCCATCTTTGCATCTTTTAACACCTGATCGATTGACTTACCGCATTTTTCAATAATCGGATTTACAAGTTCCTCAAGTTTTGCTCTCGTCAATTTCTTGTTAAGATGTTTCGGACCGGACGCGTCTGCCGTGATATAAGGAAGGTTGATGTCGGTTTCCATAACAGTTGAAAGTTCTATCTTTGCTTTCTCTGCTCCCTCCCAAAGTCTCTGCATTGCCATTTCGTCCTTGGAAAGGTCAACTCCTGAGTCTTTCTTGAAATCTTCTACAAGAAAGTCTATCAGGATTTTATCCATATCCGTTCCGCCAAGCTGGGTGTCACCGGATGTCGATTTGACCTCGAAGACACCGTCTCCTAATTCAAGGATTGTTACGTCTAATGTGCCTCCGCCGAAATCGAAAACAAGGATTTTATGTTCACCCTCTTTATCAAGTCCGAAAGCCAATGAAGCCGCTGTCGGCTCGTTGATAATCCTGACAACGTCAAGTCCTGCTATTTTACCTGCATCTTTCGTTGCTTGACGCTGGTTGTCATTGAAATATGCAGGTACCGTGATTACCGCTTTCTTGACTTCTTCCCCTATGAACGCTTCAGCGTCCTTCTTTATCTTCTGGAGAATGTAAGCGGAAATCTGCTGGGGAGTATACTCCTTGCCGTGCACTTTGAACTTATGGGCTGTTCCCATCTTCCTTTTAGCAGCCACTACTGTTCCTTCTGGATTGGTAACGGCCTGACGCCTTGCAGGCTCACCGACCAGAAGCTGGCCATCCTTCGTGAAAGCAACAACCGAAGGGAACGCCTTCCCGTACATCGTGTTTCCTTCTGCACTCGGTATGATGGTCGGCTTTCCTCCCAGCATAACTGAAGCCGCGGAGTTCGAAGTTCCCAAGTCAATTCCTATAATCTTCTCTTTTCCCATACAGTTCACCTCTTGAAAGATAAATCAAATTGTAAAAATTGCTTTAATTAATTATAAAACAAATTTATAAGTTTTGTTAAACAGAGTTCCTGATTTCCTCTATTATTCTGTCATCTATCTCAAGATATTCTTTTTTGAGGTTTTTCTGTTTTGTTTTTTCACTTCTTTCTCCGGGGAAGAATATCTCATCGACTCCTTCTGCTTTCCTCGAATTCTTCATCCGCGAAATGAGGTCTGACACGTTGTCTTTGAATTCGTCCAGTCCTCCGAAAAACGACGGGTCTATGCAGATAAAAACAAAACCTCTCTCTTTTTCACCGAATCGATATCCGAGCATTGAATGGGACAGAACTTCGATCATCAAAGCT
>CAZKOV010000056.1:0-6422 GCA_964554465.1 uncultured archaeon | reverse complement strand
GGAAGTCGAAAGGCCAGGCAGCCTTTGAATACATGGTAATGATAGTAATAGTCATGTTATTTCTCGTGCCTTTGTGGCATTACAGTATGCAGACGAGGCAGGGAGTCGCAACCGACGTTTCGGTTTCTTATGCAAAAAACGCCGCCAGAAAGATTGCCAGCACGGCAGATCTCGTTTATTCCCAGAGGGAAAACGCGAGTGCCCGGATAATGATTCACATCCCCGACGGCGTCACATATACGAGCGTCGAGGGAGGGGGTGTCATAATCACGGTCAACACATATTACGGGGAAGTCACGGTTTTCGAACAGTCCAAAGCAAACATAACCGGGACTGTTCCGACCGTGAAAGGAGATTACTATTTCATCATGAGGGCGATGGGGGATTATGTCAACCTTACTCTTTCATGAACCTTCTGGTATTAAGCAAAAGGGACAGTCTGCAGTAGAGTTCATGGTATTCTTCGCTATAATAATACTGCTGCTTGTCGTCGTTTCATACGGCACCCAGAATGCCGTGAAAGACATAAACAGGGAAAGATATGAAATGTCCGTCAGGGACGAGATTAACTCAATAAAAAACCGGATAGACATGGTGTATATGGCAGGAGACGGGTTTACGGCCAATATCACGATTCCGGATAAAATGGCCGGGCTGGATTATGAAATAAATATAACAAAAGGGTTCCTCCTCGTAAACATCAGCGGAACCCTGAAAGGGGCCAAACTGATGACAGACAACATAACAGGAATCATACAGAAAGGGGAAAACACAATCTCAAATGTGAATAACGAAATGGTAATTTCATGAGAAAAAAACGAGGTCAGATATGGTCAGTAGATTTCGTAATATCCATAGTAATAATATTTATTGTAATAATCCCCGCTCTTATACTCTGGCAGAACGCGAGCATCGAAAACACGGAACAGAGGACACTTCTGAGTGCTGAAAGTGATGCGCTCTCCATCACGGATTTAATGTTGTCGACACCGGGGGTGCCCGCGGGATGGAACAGCACCACGGTAATCTCGGTGGGTTTTGCAAATGAAAAAAACATACTTGAACAACAGAAATTAATCGAATTCAATAATACCGCTTACCAGAAACTCAAAAACATTTTCGGAAGAGATTTCTTTTTTGAATTAAAGGACATAAACGGGACAGTTTATTTCACCAAAGGGACGTATCCCCCTGCCGGAAGGAACATAATACCTGTCCAACGGCACGGGTTATATAATGATAGAATTGTAATACTGGATTTCGTTCTGTGGTATTAGGCAGTTTTCATAAGCCACGGCACAAGCTCATTTCTTTCAAAGATCATCTTTTTCATCTTGAAATCTCCATGTAAAAGAACTTTTGCCGGATACGTAAGCATTTTGAATTCTTCCTTTCCGAGGGAGACGACTGCAATCGCAACACCTTTCGGGAGTTTTGAGAGGTCCAGCTTTTCATCTTTCGCATCTATCCAGATAATATGATTCTCAGTAAAAAGTCCGAAAACGTTTTCCGGTATTTTTTCTGAAACTTTCATGTTACAGAATTTCGCCACGCCTTTTGCAATAGTTGACGGGGAAATGCATAAAGTCCTTCCTTTGAGAAGCAGGAATCCTACCGTATTGTGTTTCTTCCCGACGGATTTAATGAGGATAATATTAGGTTTTGGTTCTATTCCGATATTCGCTGAGTTAAGATTTTTATGAGTCTTTGTTATGAACCTGTTGAAAACCGATGCTGTTCGTTTTGAATCTTCATCAAATGCTATGATTTGTCCGACTGCTCCTCTGTCTCCCGAAGAATAATTAGGTGAAACCCTGTCCGTAAGCTTATCGCCTTTCAGAAGAACCATTAAGCCATCCTCGGATGCGGTTACAGAAAAATGCACTCCCTCTATCTCTGTCCCGTCAATCATTTCCGCAATAAGTTTCAGGGAATCCTTGTCAATTTTAAGCTTCCTGTCAAGGAAGTTGTCTTCTGATATAGAAGCCAATACACCGCTTGCGCATATCTCGTCCTGCAGGTCTATTCCCATTCCAAGGGCTTCCAGAAAAGCCCTCCCCGGATAATTATGCGGGTCGTAAAAACCCAGAAGCGAAAGAAAAGCAACATCCAGTTCAAAATGTTTGCAGCCGAGATCGACAAAACCCGATACAGGTTTCGGTGATACTTTTATGTTCCTGATGTCATTTGTTGTCACGAGAAGGATTTTTTTCATATAGATTTTTTGGAATCAATATATAAATCGTACTGCTACAAATATTCAAAAACATCAGGATGATATCATGCTATCTCAAAGGCTGTTTGCAATTGTTGTCGGGATCTTGATGCTGACATCGGTCGCGGGTTTCGCGCTGATGAACGTCTATACAGGTCCGCAGGAAGTGGAAATACCTTCTGTGATAGAGCAACCTTTAAGTCCGCAGGACAGGGTCCAGATTCTGAGAACGGGGAAAGTTCTCATAGAATACCTTTATCCTGAAGATTGTTCGGGGTGTAATGAGAAGATTGCTCTCTATCAAAGCTTTGTCAATAATTTCAAGAATTATGCCGTTCTCGAATTAGTGGAAGTTCCAGCCAACCAGACGGCCGACAGGATCATCGGCAATTACGGTGATACTATAGAACTTGGAAACGTGACATCATCGAACGAACTTATGTGGATATTCTGCAGTGTTGCAATAGTACAACCCAAAGAATGCCTTATGATGGAAATATAGAGTGGTTAAAACAAGAACATACTTATATAAGTTCGCTTTTAAATAAGTTTATTAAATTTCATTATACTATTACAGGGGTACGTATGTATAAGATATTTGAGGTTGAGGACAGGATAAGGGTTCCGCCGGAGAAGTTCATCCGTGAGCCCGAAGATGCGATAAAAAGCAGCCTTCAGGAGAAATGGGAAGGTATAGTTGAAAGAGACGTAGGCATAGTGCTGGCTATAACAGGCATAAAGAATATGGGCGAAGGCCTGATAATACCCGGTGACGGTGCGATATTTTATCCCGTTGAATTTGAACTGTTATCATATCTCCCCGAGCAGCATGAACTCGTGAAAGGCGAGGTTATAGACATCACGGAATTCGGTGCTTTTGTGAATATAGGACCTATTGACGGCATGGTTCATATGTCCCAATTACTTGATGATTTTGTTTCATACGATATGAAGAACGCAACGTTCTCAGGAAAAAAAACCAAGAGGATCATAAAGGAAGGTGACCTTGTAAAGGCAAGGATTATCTCAATCTCGCTTGCAAAAAGCGAATATAAAATAGGCCTTACAATGAGGCAGCCGGGACTTGGCGGCCTTGAATGGAAAGACGAGGAAAAGCCAAAAGGCGGAAAAAAAGATGAAAAGGAACCAGCTAAAAAGAAATAAGGTGTTTATGAATGGGACTTGAAAAACAAAAAGTCTGTAGGAAGTGCAAAAGGATAGTTCTGGAGGACAAGTGCCCCGTTTGCGGTGTTGCCGAGTTTTCAAGGACCTGGAAAGGTGTTGTATTGGTAAATGATCCCAAAGGTTCGGAAATAGCCGCGCTTCTGGGACTCACGGTTCCCGGCAAATATGCTTTGTGGGTAAAGTAATGGTGATAATTATGAAAATCGATATAACAGAAAACAAGGATAATGCGCTGATGAAAAGAAATGAAGTGAGGGCGATCATACATCATGAAGGCAAGGCCACTCCCCCGAGGATTGAGATACTTGAGGAAGTGTCAAAAACGCTTAAGACAAACAAGGAAAATGTGGTCGTAAACAAAATTTTCGGTATAAAAGGTCTCGACCAGTCAGAAGCAAAGATTACGGTTTATAAAGATAAAAACGATATACCCAAAGCCCTTGCCGAAAAAATGAAGAGGAGAACAAAACCTTCCAAGGAACAGGAAAAGAAAGAAGAGACTGCGCCTGCCGCAGAGGAAAAGCCGGCGGAGGAAAAAAAGGAGGAAACACCTACTGCACCCGAAAAACCTGAAGAGGTGAAGGACCAGAAACCGGAAACTCCGAATGGCGAACTTAAGGCCGAAGAAAACGAAGAGGGTAAAAAAGAAGAGCCGGAAGAACAGAAATCAGAAGAAAAGCCAAAAGAACCCGCTGCAGAAGAGGCAAAAGCAGAAGAGAAGAAAGAGGAAACAAAGGAGCAGGTGTAAGACATGGCAACGAAGAAGGTCAACAAGAAAGGGAAGAAAACAAGAAAGGGAAGAAAACATGAATCCGTAAAGACGTGGACAAAATATGAAGTCAGCGGGAACACCGCAAAGAGGAAAAACAAATCATGCCCGAGATGCGGAGGCGGAACGTTCCTTTCAGAGAACAAAAACAGATTATACTGCGGAAAATGCGGTTACACCGAGTTCAAAAAGAAGGAATAATCTTTTAACCTGAACATCTGACGTTTATTTTGCTTTTTATCCCGTATTTTTTTGAAATGAACGAATATCTGCACGTGATCGGTTCTTTATTTACTTTACAACCATCATCCGAGAATGTCGCTGTTTTTCCGGGAGCTATAACCCTGTCCCATACCAGAACATTGTTATCGTTTTCCCTCACAATTTCCAAATCGGTTTTCGTGACGACGTCCACGCTGTCTAAATTTCTCAGTATTATTATAACATTTCCTTCATAGCAGTCTGTATAATCCACCGAGAACAGGCGTTCATCTTTCGTGAGGTAACCTGATATATCACCGCTTTCAATGCCCATAATTGCAAATAAGGAATAAACAAGGACAATTACGGCTATTACAAGGATAACAGAAAACCCCAACCTAATTCTTCCTCTCATAGATATTATTGTATTGATACCGGGCCCTTAAATATGGTAACAACATTAAAGGAGATTAAAAATCATGATGATGGCAAAACCCAGAAACGCTCCCACTGTTACAAAGGGCATGGCGGGATAGAATTTGTCCTTCTCTGCCTTGTAAAAGAGAATCAAAAGAGCCATCATAACGAACACGGGGATTATAAGGGTTTCCAGAAACGCCAGTTCTTTTGTTATGGACATATACTTTACGAGATAGTTTATAACGGATCCCGAGAAAAGAAGAGGGAACGCCACATCCCCGCCGCCAAGTATGGCAACAGTAGACTTAACCTTAGTCTTGACAGGTTTCTTTTTCTCAAGAGTTGCGGATATTTTCCTGCCTTTATAGGGAATCGTGAATCCCGCAAATACGTTGTGTTTTGTCATAGTCTTTGCCATGACCACCATATGCTTTGATTTCCAGACAGCTATCATGTCATATAAAGAAATCAGGATCAGAAGTACAGCCATCCATGAGACATCGATTAAAGGCGCAAAAAGCACGGCTATACCTGCATACATCAATATCTCAGTGATGTTCAGCAAAAACACATTCCTGCTAAACAGCTTTCCGACAGCCAGAACGAAACCGATGGCTAATGCGATATCAGGATGAATGAAAACTCCCAGAAGAATGGTTACTGACATCCAGACTGCAAGGAAGAAGAATACCTTCCATATCTGGAACTTCTTTATTTTAATAAGTAATAACAACAGCCCTGTGCCTATGCCTATACTGAGTAAAATGAAAAGGAATGAATCTATCCCGCTCATTTCAGGTCTTTCTCCCACAGCGGTATCGGAATAAGTAACATTGTAGCTCCCGTCAGGAAGAGTCTCGACTTCCATGCTGTAACTTATTGCGTATATTCCAAGAATCTGGGTGAACAAAAAAATCATCAGAAGAATAGCAGTGACCATCCATGTGTGTTTCATGAGTATATATGGAATGAATATATTATATATCTCTCCTTTTAGATACCGAATAGTTTATAAAATTTTAAAAGGAATTTTTTGAGGTATGAGCCCGACAAAACGGTCCCCCTCACAATATAATCATTCATTTCACTTGAAATTGGATGGATATAGAAACAATTTATCAGGTTTTATAGAAGCAGTTCAAAAATTAACTAGTGTTAGCCATAGATATGGCGGAGATGGAAGTTACCCTGTTCCTTTCTTTGTAATAAGCTCGGGATTCAGAGATAAAACTGTGAGTATAGGTTGTGAAAATGAGGGGAAAGAAACCGAACTCAGGAAAGGATTAACACAATATCTGAGAGAACAAAAAAAATAAGCCCCGGGTGGGATTTGAACCCACGGTCTTCTGCTTACGAGGCAGACGCATTACCGCTATGCTACCGAGGCTTGTACCTGTTAACAATCGCTGACGCGGCATGGAATATATTTTCAGAGTATGAATTTAATCAATAAAAGCATTCCAATCCCTTTCAACATAAATATAAAGATTAAATCTACATTAATATGTATAATTTTCAGGCGGGGGTGTTTTTTGATGGCAATTAAAGTGGCAAGCGTCACGGAAACTTTCGGAAAAGACGTATTCACTGATAAAGGCATGTATTGCGGAAAGATTGAAGATTTTGAATGCG
>CAZKOV010000055.1:0-6627 GCA_964554465.1 uncultured archaeon | reverse complement strand
ATCATTCCACAGAACATTAACAACCCTGTCGGCATAGATGTTGATTACGGCGGGACTTGAATATTCCTTCGGGAGGAATTTCACCTCGTGGAGCGGCAGTTTTGTAATCTTTTTGCCTCTCACCTCATGATCGGAAAGTGTCCTTTGCCTTATTTTCTTCTCCACCCTCATCTTGTCGAAGTTGGGAAAGAAATATTTCAGGAACCTGTCTTCTTTCCCCACGCCGCCTATCAGGTACAGGTCTTTTCCCTGCTTCAGGACATCCTTCCTCATTGTCTTAAAACCTTCCCTGCCCACGAGGACGTGTGCTTCCGCATGGGGAATCCTTACCGGAATCTGCTTTTTCAATTCGGGAATAAGTTTTTTTATCCTGGTTTCCTTTTCGTTAAGCCTTTCTTTCTGTTCCTCGATATATGTCAGCAGCCTTTCGGGATCTGCCGCCTCGAAGTATTTGACGTTGTTCCTGATTACATAGGACACGAGGCCCTTCTCGGTAAGCCTGTTTATAGCTTCATAAACCCTGCTTCTGTGGAGACTGACGAGTTTCATTAATTCCCCCACTTTAATCGAGCCGGACCTGAGCAGGGCCGTATAGACGGTGATCTCGCTGTTTACCAGTCCTGTTTCCAAAAGGAGCTTTTCGTCCATGATCTGATTATATCCGGGAAACATATAAGCTTTTATTCTGTCGTCTTCTTGCAGGAGGACATGTTTTTATTAGTCTTGAATTTATTTTAACTATCAGGTGACAATTAGTGGTTAGTCGTGTCTGCGTATGCCTCAGGGGGCATGTGATGAGAGAGGAAAACGCCGGAAAAATGCCGGATGCCTGCAGGATATGCGGTTCAAAAATTATCAGTAAATGCCCGTCATGCGGAAAAGATATAGCACTGAACAATATTTCTGTTCCGGATTACTGCCAGTATTGTAAAAGTCCGTTTCCCTGGAGCGTTAAAATGTTTTCGAAAGAAAAGTTTTTTGACTTCAGTGACCTGAAAAAGGACAAATTCCTGGATTTCTCGGAAGTGGAGATAGAGGAAGATATATCTGACTGAATAAAATAACGAATATCTATTTTTCCGGCTCTTTAATTTTCTCAACTTCCCCGTATGCAAATCCGAATAAAAGGGGATAAAGAAGTGTCTCACCTATAGCATTCAGTTTCCCCAGAAAAGGACGTTCTGTTCTATGCCAGTATCCTTTGATTTCTTTTGTAAGTATTCCGTGCGCAGCACACAACCTGCTCTTGTAGGTCCCACCACTGATTATAGATGTATACATGATAATTTCTTCCGAGAAAACTTTAAATAAAGATACAATAATAATCAGTCTGATACCCATTTAAGATTGACAGAGATTCTATTATTATGAACAGGTTTTCCATGAGATATCCTTCCATAGGATATGACTTTGAAAGAAAATGGTCTGCATATGGTTTTGGGCTGCTCACAAAAATGGCTGAATTCAGGGAAACAAGAAAACAATCAAAAGATTCAATCGAAGTAAGAAGACAGAGATCAGAAAGATTCCAGTCAGAGCTGGACTCAAGATTCCCTCCAAGAGAAGCCATCTGGAAAACAATATCGAAAAAAAGATGGAGAAGCTGTCAGAATTTTACTTATTTACCAACGGCGATGCATTTTAACATAAAAGGTACCAGAGTTATTATAGATTGTGAGTCTTCCAATATTTGTCCTTCCCTGATTCTGGAATTAAAAAACACGTTCTTGGAATCAGACCTCGGTAACGCCCAGAATCCAAACCTTGCTATACCTATGTGGATGTACGGCCTTTCCGCGCTTGGAACTGTTTACAAGGCATACGGAATGGATAATAAGTTTCTCCCAAGCATAGATTTTTATAGAAATAATTTTGTTTTCGAGGTTCCTTTCCTGAAACAGAAATTTTCCGGAAAGAAAATGGAAGTAATAGAAAAATCAACACAGAGCTGCATTGAAATATTACCTGATGATCTTGAATATAGTTTGTCCAAACCCTACGAAAATTTTTCTGTTGAAAAAAACGAGGTGAGAGTCGTTCCGTTCCAATCACAGAACACTTCACATAAATTTGTAGGTCAGGTCAGATATAAATCCGGGGATTATATCAACAGAAACAATGTAGCAGCTAATATGTTTATTCTTGCAACCTGGCAGGCACACGAATCTTATAGAATGAGAGATGTTAAGGAAAAATGAAATTTAGGTGACTACTAAAATAAAAAATCCTTAATTTGTGGTCACCCACTAATTGACATGAATTAAAAATTATAGAAAAATCAAAAATTACTGCTGGCTTTCAGTTGCAACATGCTTGATTTCAACAGGCAATTTCTCACCGGTCTTTCTCATTGATTTCCGGAGCATGATCAGTCTTTTCCTTGGCCCGCCGACCGAGCCATGAATCATTATGAACTGGCCCGGAACGCTTCCGTAATTAAGGATGCCGCCCTTCGGCTCGAAGCCGTCGGATCCTATCCTGAAGATTCTCTTGCTGTACTCGGTTCTTACCTGGAAGCCGTGCTGTCCTGCCATTGCTATCTTTCCCGGAAGGACCCTTCCGGGCGTCACTGCACCGATGTTGCCTACATGGCGCCTCTTGTTATGGGCCTTCCTGTTCCTTATCTTTACGCCGAACCTTCTTACGGGGCCTTCCATGCCGTGGCCCTTCGTGACGGAGCTTGTGTCTATGAACTCGCCCTCTTCAAAGATTGATTCCGCTTTGAGTTCTTTTCCAAGGTTCTCTTTTGCATAGTTCCATTTGGCTTCAGTATCGCCTGATAAATGGACCTCCAGAATTTCCGGAGTCTTTTTACCCACACCTGCCTTTGCCGGCTGGGTGCATGTGACTAACCTTACATCATTTGCTTCACCAAGAAGCTTTTCAGCGGATGCAAGATTCTTCCTGAAATCATATTTCCTGGGAACTTTGACCTTCCTTGACAAAGTCTTGTCAAGCTTTTCGGCCCAGACCATTCCGAGTGTGTTGTCCCTGCCTTTTTTAAGACCGTAAAGCTTTGCCCCGCAGACCATGAGCGGGGGACAGTCCAGAACCGTGACGGCCCTTACGATGTCCTTGGCAAAGGTCGGGGAGTCTTTCCGGTTGCCTTCATGGATGACTCTGGTCATCCCGGCCTTGTATGCGGCGAAGTTCAGCGGTCTGACATCACCGTCCACTTTGGGGACAGCGGTCATTCTGGGGTAAATCCTCTTTGCCCTCTTCCTTGGCCAGAATGCCCTTGAACCGGCCTTTGGTTTGCTGCCTTTAGCCATATAAACACCATGATATTGTTGAGCAGTTGCCATTCAGCAACGTGAATTCAGATTGAAATGTGAACTGTTAAAATACCTCCCTTACACTCTTCGTCCTCTGCGGCCGCCGGCTTTCCTTGTCGTGTCATGAGGTATCGGGGTGACATCCTCGATGGAGCCGATTCTCAGGCCTGCTCTTATCAGCGCCCTTATCGCGGGCTGGGCTCCCTGTCCGGGTATCCTTTTCTTGTGTCCGCCCGGCGCCCTTATTTTTAGGTTGACGCCTGTCAGCCCCTTCTCTCTCGCCTGCTCGGCGACTGTCCTTGCAATCTTTATCGCGGGGAACGGGCTTCCCTTGTCCTTGTCCTTGTTCGTTGCCATTCCTCCCGAAGCCCTTGCAAGGGTCTCTGCCCCCGTGATATCAGTAATATGGATTATCGTGTTGTTGTTTGATGAGAATATGTGGGCTATGCCCCATTTGGGTGTCCTCTCTGCCATTATTTACCACCCTCCGCGGCTTTAGGTTCGGTTCCCGGTTTCTGCGGCTCTGGCGGCGCCTCCGTCTTGGGCTTTCCCTTCGGCGCCGGTTTGGCAGCTGCGGCCATTTCCTTCCGCATCTTCTCTGAAATCTCTATGCTGCCTTCTTCTGAATCCGGAACAAAATAAGACGGGAATACGATACTTCTTCCGTTTATCCTTACATGGCCGTGGACTATGAGCTGTCTCGCATGTTTTATCGTGTTTGCCATGTTCTTCCTGAATAAAATGGTCTGAAGCCTCCTGTTCAGGACATCCTCGACTGTCAGGGCAAGGACGTCATCGATTCCCTGCGATTTATTAAGTATGTTGAATCTGACAAGCTTGTCAAGGAGCAGCTTCTTGTCAACCTCGTTCCTGTTGGCCGTTATCTCCCTTGCACGGGCCCTGTATTCTCTGAGGATTGACCTGACCTTCCAGAGCTCCTTTTTGTTCTTGAGGCCGAATTCCCTGAGAAGCTTCCTTTCTTCATCTATGAGCGTGTTGTTCCATGGGGCCTTTGGCCTCTTGAAATTTCGTCTCATTTTCCTCATAAGTCATCACTTATTCTTGCTGCTCTTCGGGGGCGCTTTCTTTCTGCTGACGCCGACCGATTTTCCTTTCCTGAAGGAGGACCTTGTCCTCTGGCCCCTTACGGGAAGGCCGAACATGTGCCTTATCCCCCTGTAATTTCTGAGTTTTTTCATCTGGTTTATGTCCATAGTCTTGGTGAATTCAAGGCTGGACACTGCTACGTGTTTGTCTTCTCCTGTCTCAGGGTCATTTCTCCTGTTTAATAACCATGAAGGGATGTTGTATTTGCCCGGGTTTGCTATTATGTCTTCTATCTTATCAATATCGGCATCCGATAAGTCAGCAACCTTTTTGCCCGGATTGCCGAAAGCGAAAGCGACAGCATTGCCGAGCATTGGCCCGACTCCCTTAATGCTGTTTATCGCAGAAATAAGCGGTCTGTCACCGTTTACGTTTGTTTCCATCAAACGGACAATATTAAGCTGTTTTTTCTTCTGAATATGCTTCGGAGTCTTTTCCTTCTCCGCATCTTCTGTATGCTTCAGTTCTTTCTTCAGTTTGTGATCTACTCCTGATCCGCCCATAAATTAAACACCTGGAATATCCAACACAGCAGGCTTTTTGGCCTCTGCGCAAATTATTTTTGTGAATATTCTCACAAGATTACTATAATTAGGACAGGTAATATTTATAAGCGTTAGTATGGAAGCAGTTGCTATCATCCCAATTTGTGGAACAATAGTCATTTATAAGGATTTTAGCACTATTTCTTATCATGAAGTGCCGAAACGACATGAATATGGAATGTTCTTGCAGCTGTGCATGTTGTTGTTAGATGTAAAAGCATAGGCCCTTCTCATAATTTCTGAAATTTTTAGAGATTCAGACTAAGGAGGATATGGATATGGAGACAGGGGAGCTAGTGTATAGGAACGGATGGAGAAAGCCCGGAATAGCATGCAACTGCCCGTTTGACGCCGTCGGCAATACGCCCATAATGAGGATAGGGAAGATTTTTGCAAAGTTGGAGGCCTTCAACATAACCGGAAGCGTGAAAGACAGGATGGTCTCTTACATGATAAGGAAGGCCGAGGAGAGAAACGAACTGAAGCCCGGCGATACAATAATTGAGCTGACAAGCGGAAATACAGGCGTCGCGTTGGCAATGGTCTCGTCTATCAGGGGATATAAGTTCAAGGCCGTCATGCCGGAGTCAATGAGTCCTGAAAGAAGGAAGATGATTGAGGCGTTCGGCGGTGAAATCATTCTCACTCCGGCCGAAGAGGACATGGAAGGAGCTTTGAGAAAATACAACGAACTTGTAAAAGAGCACCCCAACGCGTGGCTGCCTAAACAGTTCGAGAATCCGGACAACATTGAAGCTCACAGAGTTGGTTTAGGACAGGAGATAATTCACCAGATGAATGGCAAAATCGATGCATTTGTTGCAGGAATCGGGACAGGAGGAACGATTATTGGCGTTGCCAAGGCCCTGAAAGAGGTCAATCCTAACGTCAGGATAATCGGGGTTGAACCGGCAGAATCCGCTGTCCTCAACGGAAAGAAACAGGGACTACATAAGATACAGGGCATCGGTGAGGGCTTCATCCCGCAGATTGTAAAGGAAAACATGCATCTTATAGACGAAGTGATAGAGGTCACGAGCGGGGAGGCCATCGAAATGAGCGAAATCCTTGCAAAAAAGAGAGGATTATTGGTCGGAATAAGTTCGGGAGCCAACCTCGCGGCAGCCCTCCGGATAGAAGACAAATATGAAAACATAGTGACAGTTCTTCCTGACAGGGGAGAAAGATACCTTTCTAATGGCCTCTTCAGAAGATAATCTTTTATTTTCTATTAACTGTTGATAGAGTATGAGAAAGGTTGTTATTCTCAGGATTAACCACCGTCATTTCCGGGATCATAGGATATCGACGCATGTAGGCCTCGCAGCCCGGGCTCTAGGAGCCAATGAAATCATTTATTCCGGCGAAAAGGACGAAACTCTTCTTGAAAGCATCAACAAGATAACAGCCAAATGGGGAGGTCCCTTTGAATGCAGGTACGATCCCAAATGGAAGTCTGTCGTCAAGGAATGGAAAAAGAACGGCGGGAAGGTCATCCACCTGACCATGTATGGTCTCAGAATTCAGGATAAAATAAAAGAAATTAATGATGATAAATCGGACTTGCTGATAATTGTCGGAAGCGAGAAGGTCCCGCGGGATGCTTATGAACTTGCGGACTGGAACATCGCAGTGACCGGCCAGCCCCATTCCGAGGTCGCTGCGCTGGCTATAATGCTGGAGAAACTGAACAAGAAAAG
>CAZKOV010000054.1:0-6789 GCA_964554465.1 uncultured archaeon | reverse complement strand
CCGACCTCATTATACTACAGTTTATATTCCACAGGGCTCCGCATATTGCCGGGGGTGTGCAATCCTGATAATCGAAAGGTCCTGTCCATGCCAATACACCGTTTATGGGATTGCTTACGTTCCTTGCATCCTGCCTCAGTCTTCTGTCAAGTTTTGAGTTTGACCACTCATATCTCCTGAGAGGCAATGTGACAAATCCGCTTGCATATCCTCCATTCCCCTGATCAGTCTGTACAAGGAATGATCTTGTTGTAACTCTTGGCCATTTCCACTCCTCAAGGGTTTCGATATTCCCATCTTTTTCGGATTTTGTTTCAAAGATGTATTCACCCGTTCCAAACCCGAAAGCACTTATATTCTCTATCTTTATTTCACCTATGCCTGAGATTGTTGCGTTGGGCACAGAACCTGACAAGGTATAGAATTTCTCTGTGTTTGTGGATTTTACACGTATATGCTCAATAGATATGTTCGCATCGGTTGCAGCCCCGGATGGCTCTGTGACCATAACAGGTATGCTGACATTTCCAATGATATTATAATCCCCGAGATGCGACCAGTCTCCCGTTGCATTCGTATATGCGAAAATCTGCTCGGCCCCGGCACTTATGCCAAGGAACCACAAACTGTCATTGTTTCCAAACCTTCTTGTATTCCTGTCATCGTTCACTGTCATCGATGTACTGAAGTTACCGGTCTTTGAGAAGAACATTGTATCATATGAGCCGGCGGACTGGCTATCAGAGATTGCTATGTAGATCGTTCCGTTAGTGTAACCATCGCCGTCTATATCAAGTCCGCCATTTCCTCCTTTGTCTCTCTTGAAATCACCAAGCTGATACTCCCTTACCGGTTCAATCTTGAATGTTCCGCTCTTTGAAAGGGATGTATTGACGAAGGCTCCTGTACTGGCAAGAACATTCTGTCCTTTTAATGAGACTTTGTTATTCTTAATGGCTTTAACCTTCCATAAACCTCCATAAGGGTCGGGCATGATCTCTCCTACTGTATAACCGGTAACCCCGCTAAGATTTGAAGTGTTCCACATCCAGACTGTGGTTGTATTATGGAATATATAAACGGGTCTGGTCTCATTGAATGCAGCACCCATCCAGTCCAGATGGGTATCCCTCAGACTCTCGACGTATCCTTGATATATAGTGCTGTAAGATGTTATAGGTGCCACAATCGTTGTTGATTGCTCTTCCTGTGCCTGCTCTGACCAGGCGCGCCCACATACTATATTATCTGCATGTCTTAATGTTAATTGTCCATTTGAGGAAATGGATGTTATCGACCAGTTCTTTCCTGAAACGTTGGTAATGGTCTCATTTTCGTAAAATGGTGTTGAACCTGCTGTACTGTTCGTCTCGTTTATCCACAGGGCACTGTCATTTGCAACTACATATATTTCCGTTGTCCCGTTATCGCATCCCATTTCAACAGGAGCAAAATTCCATTCACCTTCCTGTCTTATGCAGTAATGACCTCCATACATTGTTCCATATCTTTGGGCAATTGAAATGTTAGTATTGCCACCATCCATGGAAAGCGTATAATAGGATGTATTGACAAGCATCCTGAACTTGCCATTGTCCGGACCCTGCTCGCTGTTTCCGACATCAACTATAACCCATCTTTTTCCGTCACCCGTAGAGAACGTATCTCCGTTTGTTCTGGCAACTGTCCCGTTGAGTTCGTTGGTGGTATTCATCCAGACATGCGTCGTGTTCGACATGAAATACCATTGTTCCCAGCCTGTACCAGAATTGAACGAATCCCAACCGCCATCATACCAGCCTCCTGTGGTCAGGTTATAGGCGCTGGCAATAACCTTGTTCGTGGTGTATCTCTGGGAGACAACAATATCCGCATAAGGCCCTTCCTTGTCATATCGTAGCAGTAGTGTATCGTTTATGAGCGTGTCATTATTTGAATCCAAGACATCCGCTATCTTCCAGTTCCTGAACCCTGTATTAACATCATCTCCTGTGATGTTCGGCACGATACCGTTCATGTCAATTACATTGCCGATTTCGCCTGTCGAATTTATCCATACATGAGTCTGGTTTGTTGCGGCGAATATCGGTGTCCCGCCATTGCCCGTGCATTGGGTAGGGTCACCAACATTAAGGAAAGAACCATTGTTATGGACACATGCATATCCACCGAAAAGGTTTCCGGATACCGACGAGCCGAAAGACATGTTCAGACCACCGAGCCAGCAGACAACCGTATCGTCTGCCGGACAGCTTGATAGCATATGGTGTATTTTCAGAGGTGTTTCAGGAACCAGTTGATATTCCGCATTCATCATGTTATTGTCCTGATTGAGGTACAAATCGTTTGAGCACATATCCCTGTCATTTTCTATATTGATGTCTTTTGATGCCGTATCTGTTGAACCGATCCATATCTGCTGGATTGCAGGAATTCCGACTATAAGTCCTCTTACTTCAAACTCTATGAATTCATTCTTCATCATTCCGTTTGTATCATTGATGCGGAATTCTGCTCCGAATTTGCCTCCGGCAGGAAGTCCTGTGAGATTTACATCAATTGTGCATAAATTAGCATTACAGGTTGTCGTAGAGTTCAGTTTTCTCGGTGTATCTGTCTTCATGTCAAATATGCCTTTCAGTTTTGTGCCGTTCTGGCTGAGGTTGTGCTCACTTTCATCAAAGTTGAATGCTGTGAAATTAACCGTGAGGTTTTCATTATTCCCGAAAACAACAGGCCATTTATCCATACCTCTGTATTTTGTTTCAATCTGATATGTTGACATATCAAACCAGAATGATCCGATATCCTCACCTATATTCGTGAACACTTTGGTGTTTGCCTGACAATCACCTGTGACCGAAGGGAGATCAGTTATATTTATTACATATACCTTATGTCTCTCGGTTCCCCACCCCTCTGTAAATGTCACATTTACAAAATTCACATCATAGTTGAAATCAAGTTTTGCGGGAGGATAACCTATCATCCAGTTAACAGCTGAAACAACGGGTGGAGCCGTCTGTGAAAGTATATTCCAGTTAGAAGGGTTTCTCGGTATCACTGTGAATTTTATGGGGGTCCCTAATTCAAAAGTATTTGAGCCTCCTCCTTCACTTCTTTCCGCCGTATAGTTTTCCCCGTCATAATCAACCTTTATCGTATCCACCCAGAAATTTCTTATCTCAAATCCACCCCAACCGAAATACGTGTTGTTTGAATTGGTGGGATCTGTTACAACTAAATCGGTGCCATACCATCCGGTCGGAAGGCCGTTAGCTCCGGGACGGATAGTAACAGTGGCTGTCGAGTTTACAACGAATCCTTTAGAGATACTGTAATCCCCCTGTGATATTTCCTTGAAAAGTTGGTCATTCCACATTTTGTCTACATCAACCGTAAGACCCGCACATCCCGTGCATGTCAAAAGGTTTGAGCCTCCTTCCTTTCCCATTGAATCCAATATGCTTCCTTTGTCTATGTCAACAACCTTTATCTGAAGGGTTATGTTATCATTTGTTCCGAACATGCACTGCCCGCCCATCTCGCATTGGGGTTCTGCCCATATCATGTATTTTTTCAGCATGAATGCTGCCTTTCCTATTCCTTCTTCTGTACTGCCGTTGACATCAGCTTTGAATTTGAATTTGAGTGAGAAGAAACCCTCTGATAATGGCGATGTGAAAACCAATGTTCCGTTTTCAATACTCTCATTCATTACAGCTCTGTATTCATCCGTGAAAACGTCTGTAAATGTCGGGAATTCCTGGAACATTCCTATAATTTTTGCATCAGTAATATTATCTGCAGGAAGTTCTTCCCTTGTGGCAAGATCCTGAATTCTTAATTTTATTCTTATACTCGTGTTAGGTGCATAGAACCAGAATTTGTCTCCATTGAAATCAACCGATTCTCCCTTTGCAAGAAGCCTTTGAACCGAAAATATTGTTGTCCCTTTTATCAGGGTTCCACTATTATTGACCCGTATAACTGCTTTATATGATGTTTGTTTTTGTGGGGCTTCAAAAAAGATGGCACACTGCGTCAGCATGTTCTGTGGCGGTCCTTCATCATCTCCCGAAGGCGGGTTCATTGCTATTGCATTGCTGAGGTTCATTATGGTTGTATTAACTGAGTATATCTTTCCCGTATCATCACGAAGTTCAAGAAGTGTTACAAGAGATGCGCATTCATCCTGAGACGTGGATGAATTATCAATATCAATAAGTGCCATTCCTTCGGGTCCCGTGGCTGCCATACCGCCTTCCGAAACGTTGGATAGAATCGTTACAAGTGTAACATTCGTGTTTGGCGCAAAGGCACTGACCGTACCACCCGGTCCATCAGCCTCGTCAATGAAATCCATGTTTACAGCCATAATGTCGAGTGCAACTTCCCTTATTTCAAATCCTGTTATGAAGGATTGTGTATCACCGCCGTAAACACCTTCCATCTCGACACCATACTGCCCTTTTGGAGCGCCTTCCATGTTGTCAAGTTCTTTCGAATAGATGCCGTCTGATTCATAGGTGAGTGTATAGGAAGCAGTAGTACCATTCGGATATTTAAGGGTGAAACTAGCAGATGTCAGATTGACAGGCGTTCCATCGGTTAGTTTTGATACGGAAGTTATTTTAACAGTAGGGTTGGGTGCGAATACAAACATTGGATTACCTGATATATCCGTTACTTTTCCTTTCAGCTTAAAGGATTCGACAGAGAAGAATTCAACGCCCAGACTGTCATTTACACTTATCTTATATTCTCCGGTAGTGGAAGGTGCCGTAAAGTTTGACAAATAATAACCGTACTGATTTGTTGTTCCGGAATCGGTGTCAAGTGCGGTTCCTGATGTATCACGGAGTTCTATTGAAGCATCAACATTGGGAAGTAGTGCATCGTTCTCATCTCTCGCGACAACAACAAATTGGACCGTCTGGCCCGCAGAATATGCCATCGATGTCACGGGTTCTACGAGAACTATCAGATTACCAGTAGACATATCTATGTGCCCTATTATCAGCGTTTTGAACTTTTCACCCATTTTAAGAACCTGTTCCGGATCAGAACCTGAACCGCTGTCCTCCGTTATATTATATAAAAAGAAATTATTGTCATCGTCGACATATACCGTATCATAGACGCCGCTAAGGTATTGATCTACGAGAACAAAACTGTAATTTTTTCCGTCACCTGTCAGATTTGTATAATTGCCGTAATGAACGATTCCAGAGAGGGAAACGCTGTTAACAAGTTCGCTCAGATTTCCTCCGACCGATGTAACATTGCTGCCGTTAATTGTTATGTTGGTATTTACGCCGACTGGCTGTGTACTCCCGATGAGATGAGGCTCCATTAATATGAGGGTGGACACTACTCTAAGGTCTATTCTTACATTATCCGTTCCGTCTGAAATTGTAATGTGATAATCTCCCGTGGCACTGTTATTCAGATCGTAATATATTGTAAAGGAGCCGCTTGCATCACTTTCGCTCGTGTTAGAGCCTTGGGCAATATTCAGTGAATCATATACCGTCGCGGTCATATTCGTATTATTTGCTCCGGTACCGCTTATCACCACCGTATCGTTTGCAAGATAAACTATTTTATCCGTCGATGCAGATATCGAAGCCGCGGAAACGTCGGCAGAAAAAACAAAACAAGTTACAGCAGCCACTAAGGCCAGGACCAGAATTCCATTCCACCCTCTCATAAATTAATGTATACCAGATGGAGTTTATTAATGTGAGGTTTCCGTTGTAAAAAAAATTGAATATATACATTGCTTTGCTAAACATCGTATCTATAGATGATAAAATCTGTATATTCTTCTATTTTAGAAGTTTCAGGGGCATTTTCTGCCCATACCGTTCCGGGGTATTTTCTATCTTTATAAACAATAACTATCCCGTCCTCTGTCATCGTTTCCCTGTAGTTTTCAAAGAACGAGTCATCCCATATCCACAAAGGTTGCAGTTTATATCTTGTATAATACCCGAATATGGGGTAATTCGAATTTGCATAAATGACATAATCCTGCGGTATGTTATCTCTTATGAATTCGGAAGCCATGACCTCTTCACTTTTTCCCATGTTTATGAAAGGCTCATTTAATCTCGCAAATGAAGGTGAGAATGATATAACAGAAAATAAGACAATTACAAAAAGTATTATATGAGATATCTCTTTCCTTTCCATAATTCTTGAAAAACCGTAACCTGCGAGAATTATTACAGGAGCCGCAAGGGGTATCATGTATCTTAACTCTTTATGTGCCCCAAGGGAAATGAACAATATGAAGAATACAATCCATACAAACAGTACCAAAATATCTTTATCCCATTTTTTAGATTTTTTTAAATCGTACAATACTGCTATTATGGAAAGTGCAAAACCTATAACAACTATAAATGAGAACATTTCAATGAATTTCGAAAAATAGAAAGTGACGGGTTCATTGAAATCGCTGACCACCAGTATGGCATATACAATGGTATAGAAAAACGATCCATAGAAAATCTGAGACCATATGAGATAAGGCAAAAAGGCCAGAAAAGCCGAAATAATAAACAGCTTGTATTTTCTCACCAAAGAAAACAACCATCCTGCATTTTTTCCGATGCTGTTCCTGAAAATAGCATAAGCAATGAACACTATAATAAGGTTTCCTGTGGTAAATTTCATAAGAACAGCCAGGCTGAATATTATCCCTGTAAGAATCTGGAATTTTCTCTCGTTTTTTTGGTGGTATTTAAGATAAAATTATATTGTGTGGGTTATATTTTTGTG
>CAZKOV010000053.1:0-7101 GCA_964554465.1 uncultured archaeon | reverse complement strand
AGGTTGACTACGTGTTACTGAGCTGTTCGCTCCGGATGCAAGCACCCGAAACTAACATGGCTTAGTCAAACCCGAATAGCAGTAATCTCCGGCGGGATCAGCCGGAATTATTGGCGTTTTGCACTATTCTCCTTGAAATCTTTCAATAAGATTTCACAGGGGGTTTTGGTTTGCTTTTTCTTGCCTGCTTCAAACCTGATGCCTCTCTAACAGCTTCAGGCTCACATCATGAACGTAAAACCTTATACGATGGTTAGATTTATATAGTTAATCTGGGTTTAAAGTCGGGTCACGTATAATTAATAGAAAAATGTTATATAAATACATTAACTAATCAATTGTTGATAAATGGTTAATAAGTGTTTGATAATATTTATAACATTAATACTTCTCTATAGCTAAATAATTAAAGAGGTGTGGATATATATGGCGATGAATAATGAAGAAACAAAAAACCTTAAAGGAATTTCCGCACACAAAGATGATAATTTCAGCGAATGGTATACCCAGACTGTTCAGAAGGCCGAACTTGCTGATTATTCAAAAGTATCCGGATGCTTGGTTTTTAGGCCATATTCTTATTCAATTTGGGAAATCATAAAATCTTTTCTGGATGAAAAATTCAAGAAATCTGGTGTAAAAAACGCTTACTTTCCGTTATTCATTCCTGAGTCCCTTCTTATGAAAGAACAGGAACATGTAGAAGGCTTCTCACCGGAAGTCGCATGGGTTACCCATGCTGGTGACAATGAACTGGCCGAGAAATTAGCAGTACGGCCGACATCGGAAACGATAATATACGATTCATATTCAAAGTGGATACGTTCACATAATGATCTGCCTCTGAGACTTAATCAATGGTGCAATATTGTGAGATGGGAATTCAAATATCCTGTGCCTTTCTTAAGAACACGCGAATTCCTTTGGCAGGAAGGCCATACTGTCTTTGCCAAAAAAGCGGAAGCCGAGAAAGAGGTCCTAGAGATGCTCGACTATTATAGACAGGCTTACGAAGATTTACTGGCAGTTCCGATGATTAAAGGGAAGAAAACGAAAAAGGAAAAATTTGCAGGAGCTGAATACACTACTAGTGTGGAGACATTCCTTCCTATTGGAAAAGCTATTCAGGGAGCGACTTCCCATTTTCTTGGACAGAATTTCTCCAAAGCTTTCGATATCAAATTTCTTGATGACAACGAAAAGAACCAATACGGATGGCAGAATTCCTGGGGTTTTACGACGAGATCTATCGGTGTCATGATAATCACACATGGCGATGACAAAGGTCTTGTGCTGCCCCCAAAAGTAGCTCCTATTCAGGTTGTGATAGTACCGATAATTTTCGAAAAATCAAAGGAGCTTGTATTGGAAAAAGCGAAAGAAATCAAGAAACTGCTGAAGAATATCCGGGTCAGACTGGATGACAGGAATGAGTACAGTTCGGGCTGGAAATATAATTACTGGGAAATGAAGGGCGTTCCCATCAGACTGGAAATCGGTCCCAAGGATATTGAAAAGGATCAGGTTATTCTGGTAAGAAGGGATACAGGTGAAAAGCAGTCCGTGAAACTTGAAAACGCCCGGAAAACTGTTGAAAAAATTCTGGAGAATATCCAGAAATCCCTTTTTAAAAAGGCCAAAAAGCGTCTCACTGACAGCATTTTAAAACCAAAAGACTGGAATGAATTCCAGAAAGCCGCAAAAGGAAAAAAACTTATATTCGCTCCCCATTGTGAAGAAACTGAATGCGAGGAACTGGTAAAATACGAAACGGGTGGCGTGAAGACCCTTTGCATACCTTTCGACCAGCCAAAAAATATACCGGCAAAATGCATAAAATGCGGAAAACCCGCAAAACACATGGTTTATTTTGCAAAGAGTTATTAATAAAATATTTTTGCTCCTTTTTTGTAGTTATAAACTTTATAAATATTATTATTAAATTATATTTTATGAGTACAACAGACGGATATCAAATGAATTTATTTGGTGATACGAGTAGTACTACATATTCAAATAGACTTAATCAATTGGTGATGATTCATCCTGAAGGTGAAAAGTTTACATATTCTATTGATAATGTATCTACTGGAATCATTTGTAATACTCGAAACGAAGCGATACGTTTTGCTAATAAAGGATTAGTGAAAAATTTGAAAATTCAAAGTGCAGCCGTACCTATTTACAAGACAAAACAAGGGTTTGTTCCTCATTATCCCAGCGGAGGTAAAATGTGCGACCCTCCTAAAAGAACATTAGAAGAAGCTAAACAAGTAGCTAACTCCGTTATGAATCCTACTACAATTATAGTTGAGGATCGTGAGGACCCTTGGGATGGTTTGGGACCACAATGGGGTAGAAGGAGATAATGATATTATTTCTTCTTAATATCCTTGTTCATCTTATTGAGGTTGTTTTCCAGTTGTATTATCTTCTTTATTATGTCCCTGTAAATCTTTTCAACTTTCTTTTCCGTTTCCATCCTTTTTACGTCAAATCGCTGGAGCCTTGTTTCCGTGTTGTCTCTCGTATCTCTTGTATATAGATGGCTCTTCTCAAAGTTTTTCGACATTTTTTCCATTTCATCGTTTATCGTGTCAAAGGACTCTATTATCTCCTTATTGTTCTTGTCCTGTTCAAGCTTCGCAATACCGGCAAGTATCACAAAAAGACATAATATCACCCCAAGCCAGAAAAGATCTCCGAGAGCTATATATATCGACACGGATGCCGCTATCACGAACACAACCCAGAACATTTTGTTGAAAAAATTCATAGTTATTATACATAGGTAAATATCTTATAAACATATACGGTTCCAAAAATCGGACTAATTTATTTAACAGTGTTGGACTATATCTATACGTATCATTTTATGTGGTTTGTCATGGAAAATATTGAAGATGCTGTTGCGATTGAAGGTCTTAAAGAAATGGTTGCAGAAGCAAAAAAGGCCGCAGATATAATAAAAGCTCACAAAGGAGTTATCCGTGTTATTTCACATTACGATGCAGACGGTATAGCGTCTGCTGCTATAATGGCTATGGCTTTGGATCGTCTTGAAAGGAGTTTTCGACTTTCTATCTTCAGGCAGCTTGAAGAGGAGTTCATCCGGACACTGGGAAAGGAGAACTGTGAACTTTACATTATAACCGATATGGGCAGCGGGCAGCTTGAAAATCTGCAGAAATACATTCCCGCTGCAAAGATTATAATCTGCGACCATCATCAGGTTCAGGGAGAAGTAAAGAATGACAACATCATTCATATAAACGCACTTGAACTGGGAATGGGGGAAAACTTATCAGGCTCCGGTGTTGCTTATATTATTGCACAGGCACTCGATAAAAAAAACAAAGACTTCAGTGAACTCGCGATAATCGGTGCAATAGGGGATTCGCAGATTGATTCTGTGGGAGCGAACTGGGGCCTTAACGGCATGAACAGGGAGATATTGAAGGATGCCCAAGCTGCCGGGAAAATCCATCTGAAAAAGGGTCTGAGGGTATGGGGACGTTATACGAGACCTCTCCATAAGGCACTTGAATACACCAGCGATCCTTTCATACCCGGAATAAGTGGTTCAGAATCATCTTCGATTGCTTTCCTTCATGATATGGGAATAAACCTGAAAAAGGGTGACGGATCATGGAGAACTATAGCCGATCTTTCGGAAGAAGAACAGAAAAGACTTGCTTCCGGAATAATAGTTGCACGAATAAACGGGGATCACGAAAAACCCGAGGAAATATTCGGGGATGTTTATGAACTTCTCGACAGAAAAGAAGAGTTCAGGGATGCAAACGAATTTGCAACGATGTTAAATTCGTGCGGAAAGACAGGAAATGCTGACCTAGGAGTCCGTCTTTGCATGAATGATGAAAAATCATTTGAAGAGGTAAGGTCAGCAATGATAGCGTATAAAAGGGATATAAACCGCTCTGTTAAATGGGTGCAAAAACAGATTGAAGAAAAAACGGATAAAATTATTTTTAAGAACGCCATTTATGTGATGGCAGGGGACAGGATTCCTCAGGATATAATATCCAATATAATGTCAATTGTAAATCATTCCCACATGGTTCTGGGAGGAAAACCTATTTTCGGTTTTGCAAATGAAGATTCTACGGTCAAGGTTTCGGCCCGCCTGGATAAATCTCTGTCGGGTGGTCCGGTCAATCTGAAGGAAATAGTATCAAAAGCAGCTAAAGAGTGTAATGGAGAAGGAGGAGGGCATGCGGGCGCATCCGGTGCGAGGATACCAAAGGGTTCTGAGAATAAGTTTATAAGTATTATAGAAAATGAGTTAACTAATTTAAATATAAACAACACCATTAATGAAGATACTCATGCAGCCTCCCTGATTGAAAACGGGGAGAAAGATGACGATTACATTATAGAAAACGGTGCTGATAATGGCGAAGATGCAGGGAAAAGGAACGAAGAAAAAATTAAGCCAAGCCCAGGCAGTGAAGAAGTGGAAGGGAAAGGACTGGTTTGACATAATTTCACCTCCGGAATTCGGGAGCAAGATACTTTATCAGACCCCGAGCACTGATCCAAGTTCTCTTGTTGGCAGAAATATAAATGTGCCTGTTTCCGAAGTGTTTGGCGACAGGTCAAAATATTTCATGTGGCTCAAATTCAAGATCGCTGATGTGAAAGGAACAAACGCAAACACGATTCCGAACGGTTTCCAATGCACGAGTGAATACCTTTCAAGAATGGTCAGGAAAAGGAAAGATAAAATCGAGATAACGCATATCGTTAAAACAAAAGATGGCTGGAAGATAAGGATAAAACCGGTGTTGATAATGACAAGAAATGTCAGCAGCTCCATAAGAACTAGCATAAGAAACAGCCTCAGCGGGTTCCTCGATGCAAATACAAAAAAGATGACAATGAATGAAATTACCCAAGAAATAATAAAGGGCGCGTTCCAGATGAAAATTAAAAAAGAACTCAGTAAAACCTATCCAATAAGATTTACAGAAATAGGAAAAGTAAAAGTATTGGAAACCTCTAAAGATGCGATAAAACTCCAGCCCAAAGTAAAGGAAGAAGTTGCTGCTGAAAAACTGAAGGCAAAATGACTGAGATGTTTTCTAAATCTTTTATTAAGCGTACCGGTTATATTCTATCATAATCCCAGTAACGAATATATGTTTATAAAGATATATCATAATTCATATATATAAACTCGGTGGGAGGAAATTACATGATTAAAGAGTGCACTACAGATGCATTTGAGATTTCACTAAAACAGCTTGAAAAGGCAGCAAAACATACCAATATATCAAAAGATGTGCTGGAGATATTGGAAAACCCTAAAAGGGTACTTATTGTAAGCATACCCATAAAGATGGATGACGGGAAACTTAAAGTATTCAGAGGATACAGGGTTCAATACAATGATGCGAGAGGTCCCACCAAAGGCGGCATAAGATTCCATCCAGGTGTATGTCTTGAAGAGGTTATGGCGTTGTCAGCGTGGATGACATGGAAATGTGCTGTCGTAAACATACCTTACGGTGGAGCAAAGGGTGGTATAATATGCAACCCAAAAGAATTATCAGATAGTGAATTGGAGAGACTGAGCCGCGGTTTTATCGATGCTATGGATGATTTTTTGGGTCCGGAAAAGGACATACCAGCACCAGATATATATACCAATCCGCAGATAATGGCCTGGATGATGGATGAATTCAGCGCTCATAAAGGATACACTGTACCGGCTGTCATAACGGGAAAACCTGTGGACCTCTTCGGCTCAAAAGGAAGGGATACTGCAACGGGTTTCGGTCTTTTCTTTATTGCACGTGAAACGATGAAATACCTCGGGAAAGAAATGAAAGGCGTAACTGTAGCTATACAGGGTTTCGGGAATCTGGGATACCACACTGCTAGGAAATTTTTTGAAGCGGGCGCAAAAATTGTTTCCGTAAGCGATTCAAAAGGCGGGATTTATAATGAAAACGGACTCGACCCGGAAAAAGTCATGGAACATAAAAACAAAACAGAATCAGTCATAGGATTCCCAAGTACAAAGGAACTGACAAACGAGGAACTTCTTGAACTTGGATGTGATATTTTAATCCCGGCTGCACTCGAAAACACAATTACAGAAACTAACGCGGCTAGAATAAAAGCTAAGGTTATTGTCGAGGGTGCAAACGGTCCCACCACTCCTGAAGCGGACGAAATCTTTGAAAAGAACAGCGTGTTTGTTGTACCGGACATACTTGCAAACGCCGGTGGTGTGACGGTCTCGTATTTTGAATGGATTCAAAACATTCAACATCAATATTGGGACGAAGAAAAGGTAAACTGCGAAATGGACAGGATATTAACACAGGCTTTCATGGATGTACTGGAGAAGAAGAAAAAACATGACGTTGATATGAGAACTGCGGCGTATGTACTTGCGCTGGAAAGGGTATCGGAAGCCATGAAATTGAGAGGATATTAGAAATCTCTTTAAAGCGCTTTATATAACCAATATAAATATAAATGCTTGCATTAATATTAGTAAATCTCAGCGAGGTATATAATGATTTCAGCAAAGGATGTTCCTGTGGATAAATTATTGCAAAAAATGTCTTCGGAACTCAGCAAGATAGGGGAGATGAAGCCACCTGAATGGGCACCCTACGTGAAGACTGGTGTAAACAGGGAAAGGGTTCCCGATAACAAGGATTGGTGGTTTGTCAGGTCATCTTCGATATTAAGGAAACTTTATATCAATCATCCTGTTGGTATCGAAAGGCTCAGAAAAATATACGGAGGAAGAAAGAATAACAGAACCGCCCCCGAACATAAAAGAAAAGCATCGGGAGCTGTTTTAAGAAACATCCTGCAACAACTCGAAAAGGCAGGCCTTGTGGTAACCGAAAAAGGTAAAGGGCGTGCACTTACGCCAAAGGGAAGGTCTTTTGTCGCAAAAAACATAAAAGCCGTATCAGCATGATGATATAATGTATTCAGTGGACGATCTGAAAAAAATGGAAGAGTTGAAAAAACTCGAAGAACTGAAAAAGCAATTGCTCATGCAAGCTCTTACACAAGAGGCTCTGGTACGCCTTGCACGTGTAAGGTCCGTGA
>CAZKOV010000052.1:0-7345 GCA_964554465.1 uncultured archaeon | reverse complement strand
CATTTCTACGGGAGCAGTAGATACGGAAGTCATGCTCTATGCAATTCAGAATGTTCATCTTCTAGTTATTTGTGGACTTATCTTCGGCGTGGGACTTGCTATAGTTTCGTCAGTAAAAGTAAACCTTCTGGTTTCTTTTTATAAAAAATTAAAGAAAGTGTAACCTATCCAGACCTCTTTTTATATAAAACGTACGCGGCTATCAGTATCAGACCAAGAAGTAACATATAGATGAAAGGTATAGACTCCAAAATTTGTTTTTCTGTTTCTTTATCCTTTTTTTCTTTTATTTCATTTTCAATAACATCCTTTGATTTTTCTATTTGCTCTGTAAGCGAATCATTTTTATAATATCCGATTCCCTCTTCGGGCTCTATGATTTCTTTAGGGGAGTCCGTAACTATATTTTTTATTTCAGGCTCTCCCGGAAAACCATATTCTTGAGGACCTCCTCCATACATGTCATCGGAAGAATCCCCTTTTGATGGGTCAGGATATATTAAAACAGGACAGGGGTTTCCCCCCTCTTGTAAAAATTGATCAACCTTAAGCGATAGGCATTCTTTTATTTCATCCATGCCTGCAAGATGATGATCTGCATCGAAAAGAATGAATGGCACACTATCAGGAAAACTGTAAGAATCTGATAAAAAATACTGAGTAAGGAAATCCCTTCCGATATTCAAGTTCACAGGATTTGATATATCATATTCTATCAAAGTTATGTTTGCGGGAAGTGTGACCTCGTTATGAATATAATTATCTATTATCTGACAATCAGCAGAAGTGCTGTCGGTGAAGTAAATTCCGCATATAAATCCTTGCACATTTACTGAAAGCATGAAAAGCGCTATAAGAAACGTTATAATTATTTTCAAAACCATGTTCTTACCTCCAGAATGGCCGGACCCCAAAGAGACGGAACATCCGAAATGTAATTGGAATTGAAACTGACATCAGATGTTATCTCTATATCTATAGGGTTCGTCTGATTGACTCCATCGTACGGATTCGCTGTAGTACCATTTCCATATTCGTTGGGATTTGAATCGTATATGAAATTGAGCTTATCCACAAGCCTCATAAAGGCATCGTCTATGGAATCATTCATGGGATCGAATTTATCCGATGGATTGGGACCCACGGATACAACAACGGACTTGTCTGCGATATTATCTCCGTCGAGATCCGACCATAAAGTTACATTACTGCCGTTAAGCTTTGGGAAGACGTCGCTATAACCCACAAGACCTATACCCCCTATTGTTATCGTGAATATAACTCTATTATCTGGTGATGCACCCGTCCCGTTTTCAGGTATCAGACCCGTACCTATTCTTACCGAATTATTTCCTCCTGTGGTGAGGTATTCAACAGGAATGTTAATGGTATAGGGATCTCCAAGGGTTTCATAATTATCAGAGAAATTTTCGAGCCAGTAGATTCGCGTCCAGTTCTGGTTAGGGGTATTGGAACTATTAACCCATAATCTGTCAGTCCAGTAATTTGATGAGTACGAGGTTACTTTCGCTTCAATTATCGTGGAATTTGGAGGTATTGAAAACCAGCCTTCCTTGGTTCCGCTCTCGTTATCAGTTATTACATCGTCTCCACTGCATTCCCTGAGAGTTTTTGACTCATAATTTATCATTATATCCCCATAAGAAATCTGTCTTGAATATGGAGTATAGTTGAATTCCATGTAAGAATCCGGATAGAGGATGTTATCCAAGGAAATATTACCAACAGCCGTTATTGTTTGTGCTTTATATGTTGCATTCGCAATATCGCTTGCAATATCGCTATATATTTTTGCGAGTTCTTCAGCGTTGCTGCTCTGGAAGAAACGGGAACAGTCGTCCTCTCCTTCTCCCTCAATCCAGTCATTTGAAGAACAATTCCAGCAGGCTGCTTTCTTAAGAGTATCAGGATACGCACCATCCCCGAATGCTATCCCGTAAATAACTATCCCATACCTGTCTCTCGCTTCACACGACAAATCAATAACCTGGTCTTTTGCGGGATTTTCTGAACCGGAACTGTACTGGCAATCATCCCCGCTTATGAGCGTGTTGGCTCCCCCATCACTCATAACAGCTATAGCTTTGTATCTGTTTTGAGTATAGTTTAACTCCAAATCAAACTTAGCCGACGTTGAATCATCATTCCTCAGTTTTACCGCAATCACATTGTCACCATTTCTGAAGAAGGATTTATTTATATAGACATGCTCCCTTACAATAACATCATCCACGAGGAATGTATCAGATCTTTCAACATGAACAGCTGTGCATCTGAAACGAATCCTGAAATCATCGTTCATGTTATAATCCCCCAGATCTACGTCTTCCCATATATATTGTAACCAGTTTGTTGTATAATCAGGATTCTGGGTTCTTCCGTTATCAAACCCGTAATCCTTCACAGCGTTATTCCAAGCGCCGTCATAAACATCCAAATATCCGTGGTCAGTAGATTCAAGGTCCTCCGTAGCCCACATGAAGGAAAGTGTGACGTTATTTCTTTCTGTAAGGTTCATTGATTTTTCTATCCACATTTCATTCGGAGAGGAGTCATCGCCATAAAACTTCACATTATATGATCCCTCATAAGGTTCGTTGTCTATTGCTACAGTTCCTCCATCATTGTTGCTGTCTATTGTCCATTTTCCCAGACCACCGGATTCAAAATTGTCTTCAAAAATTACACCTCCCCGGTTCCAGTAACCGGCCTGATGAGAATAGGTTTCGTTGAATACGAGGTTCCCGTTGAGATATATTTCTGCTGCATCATCCGCCAAAATAAAAAGTTCTGCATCACCTATGTCCGATACATCTGTTAAGTTGAAATGCTTTCTGAAATAGTAATTCCCGTTATTGTTACCTACGTCCGTGTCTATATTAGGGCTGTAAGGGGAATTTTCAAAACCAAGAATTGCAGTGCCGCCGCTCCATAGAGAATCGCTGTATGTTCTGTTGTACCACAGAGTACCATTTGAATCTGCAGGAGGGTTTCCTGCAGGGTAACTCGTGTTGTAAAACCATTCACTGTTTCTGGATATAATGGTTTTTGAAATCCCTTCCGTCACTATGCTTTGCATGGCTTTTATGAGACCACAAGAAATACAAGTACAACCACAGTTATGATCATAAGTTACTATACTGCCTTTCAGAGATGTCGTATTGTTTGATATTACATGAGTACTGCAGGTTTCTGTTCCATATCCGTTAAGCCCTACCCTGTTTCCTGATACGTTTAACATTATGTCAACAAAAACTTTATCAACATCTTTCGCAACATCCAGTCTTCTGTTCTGGCACCCTGAAGACCAGCTGCAATCGTCATGGAGACATTCAATTGTATCTACATCACAACCATCCATGCTGCCACTCCTGTCTGTTATCAGAACAGAATCACTTCTCCCGATACCGAATGTGGAAAAGAACGTCTCGGTTCCGAAACGGATGGGAATAGTATTTTTACTGATATTGGAATAGTTCAGATAATTTGACAAGAACGTATTATTCAGTGTTATATTGAACAGACCTGTTTCATTTTCCCTGTAAACTTCCTGATTACCAATTACAAAATAAACGGGGACACCTTCATCGTTTATACTGAGATTGTTTTTGTAATGGAGGAAAACGCTCATATTCGTCAGATTGCCCGGTATATAGAATGATGAATATAGATTTATCAGTCCTTTGATTCCGGGAAGATATTGCTTTCTGGAAACATTTTCCCCGGATAACATTTCCGTTTCCATTATTTCCGTTGTTTTATAAGTAGTTCTGAAAAAACCACCTCCTATAAAATTGTTATCTTCTGAAGTGAAGTTGATTTCCAAGACATTCCTCCCTTCAGTGATATTCTTACAAAAGCCATATTGGTAAGTGGCGTTGCATATTATGAAACTATCAGCACTCATGTTAGCGGTTTCTGGATAATAAGTTCCCGAATAATTGCCATTTATATAAAGAGTAAAATTGTTGCCGATGTCCGCTTCCATATAAAATTCGGTTATGTTTATATCTTCGGGTAAATTGAAAGTTTTTGTTATGTTACCGTCCCCTATATACCCGCCAAAATATTCGTAGCTTTTACTGGTCTTGCTTACTTTTGTCAGATATACCTTGGATATGAAGCCCCTGACAACCTTTTCTTTCTCGTAACCGGATACTACAGTTGAGACTCTGGAAATATAATCAGGATTGCTCATATTTGTTGAAAACACGGAATTTCCATCAATAAGAAGGGCAAAACCGCCTGTCATATCAGGAAATACGTTTTCGTGCAGGAAACGCGTAAGATTTTCCGCACAAGTACTATCGCCCTGAGCCCAGTAATATCCTATCATATCCATAAGGGTTCTATTCATTTCATCGGAAGTTAAACTACAATTGGATATGAAATCAGTATCAAGCATATCATAAACCGATTCAATTTTGGCATTTTCCATGATAGCTATTGCGTCTTTTCCAGAAGAATAAAGTCTTTTGTAGTATAGTTGAGGAGACGAATAGCTGAAAGAAAGCGACGTCATAAATAGGACTACAACGGTTATGACACTTGCTGCAATTATGGCATCCATCGACAGGAGGAATCCTCTTTTCATGGAATGATCCATATTAATAATTAATTAGAAGTTGTTCATATAACAATGCTAAAAATAAGTTTAGAAGTTATAATTTTTCTGCATATCTTCTGGCAAAATCAAAATATCTTTTTGCCTCTTTTTTATCCTTATCTTTTTCATTTTGGGGTATATTATTATCATTCAGCCTGAAAGAAACAACCTTTCCTCTTACATAAGCCCGATAACATTTATAGAAATCCAGCAGTTCCAATAGTTCCTTATCACATGATTTTTCAACAAAAACTTTGATGAAATAATCACCAAGTTCTGGGAAATTCCGATAGTCCAAATCCATTGCGAGGAAAGCGATGTCGTTTGCAATATCTGAACATGTAAACCTTTCGTTGAATTCTATTGCATCAAATATGAAAACCTTTCCATTATATATGAAAATATTACCTGAATGAAGGTCCCCGTGACACCATCTGACCCTTCTCTTTTGAATACGTTTTTCAAAAAAATCTTTATATGTTTTCATGAAGTTTTCTGTTTTGCCTTTTATGAAATCAAAATCGTCTGACTGGATGGTTATATTTTTAAACTCTTCAGTCTGGTCAAAATTTTCATCCCAGTTAAATTTGGCTATTTCAAATGTTGCATTTTTTTCAACTTCTTTCCCTCTTTCGGCTTTCTCATAATAATCTAATAAAATATAAACAATTTTATCTATTTCTTCTTTTCTTATCTTGCCTCCTTCCAAAAGATTTGTCATTATATTGTCTTGCGGAATTTGTTTCATTTTTATACAATATTCGATCGGAATTCCTTCTCCACCAATCTTAATTTTCCCAGTATTTTCTGTTATCGGCAATACATCCAGATACAATTGCGGGCTGAATTTAGAATTGATTTCAAATTCCTTTTCACAAAATTTCTTCCTTTTTTTAAGAGTTGAAAAATCCAGAAAACCGAAATTCACGGGCTTTTTTATCTTGTATGCATACTGCCCGGTAAGAAAGACCCACGAGATGTGCGTCTGTATGAGCTTTATACCTTCGATCTGCTCCTCGTAGGCATCCTTTGAAAAAAGAGCAGCCGGGAAATCTTCCATGAGAATATAGATGTATGCAGAAGTTAAAATATTGAAATGTGCTAGCAACATATAAATTTCCATTCTTTATAGTTATTCAAAGAATAGCCCGGTGTTGTAGTTGCCAAGAATTTCGGGCTTTGGTCATTGGCCAAAGCGTTGAGCAAAAACAACGTTTTGCTATGAAAGATACCCGGAGACTCAGGTTCGAATTGGAGATTCATTTGTAAATGAGTCCATATTGCCGAAAGGCAACTGATTCCAAGGTTTTCCTGACCGGGCTATTTTCTCTTTTTTTAAATCAAAAAACTAACCTGTAAAAATGAATAATGAAATTCTTACAGTGGAAGAAAAGAAAAAATACGCCATGGCCGATAAAAGGGATTTTGAAATTCTTTCAAAAATAAAAAAACTTGAAAAATTTTCTTTACCAGAAGAAGACAAATTCCTAGTTGAATTCTTGAGAACCCAATTGGAAAAAGATTGGAGAACATCATTAATCACTCTTCTTGACAATCTTCTGAAGAAATATGAAAAGGTGAAATAATGAGGCTTTTTGTTGCATGCGAGATTCCAGAAAACCTGAAAAATAATATAGAGGAGTTTCAGAATTCATTAAAGAATGAAAATGATAGAATAAAATGGGTGGAAAAAGAAAACCTTCATTTGACAATGAAATTTATAGGGGAAACCGAAGAGAAGAACCTTGTGAAAATCAAGGAATCACTTTCCTCTGTCAGATTCAAATCCTTCCTGACATCTGTTTCTGATTTCGGAGTATTCCCTCCAAGAGGGCATATAAGAGTGGTATGGATGGGATTATCGCCTGCAGACCAGATAAACGATCTTCATGAAAAAATTGACTCATCACTGAACGCAATAGAACTTGAAAAAGATACCCGTTTCCAATCTCATATAACGTTGGGAAGAGTGAAGTTTATTCGGGATAAGGAGTCTTTCATAAAGAAGGTTAATGAGATAAAAGAAAAATTCAAATCAGAACCTTTCAAGATAGATAGGTTCGTTCTCAAGAAAAGTGTATTGACGCCGCAAGGTCCGATATATACGGATTTAGCCGAGTTCAAATCAGAAATGCTCTAATACCTCAATCGAAGAAGGCATACCGAAATACCATTTAAAAAGTTCTCTTGCCCATCTTGTAAACCTTGTCGGCTGTTCAAGAATTAATTTTTTAAGGGTTTCTGGAGTTTCAAATTCCAACTTCTCTATTTCCCTCTCGTCAATAAAAAATTCTCTTTCATATTTTGCAGTATACAAAATACCCATCATGTTATCGGTATCACCATAATCAAGGCGGAATTTTATCAAACGTTTAATTTCGTTTAATTTTACGCCGAGCTCCTCGAAAAGGCCTCGGCGGGCCACTTCATCATAATACTCCCCGCTTGATACGTGTTCTGATAAAGACATATCAAAACGGCCAGGAAATTTGTCCTTAGTCGGGGAGCGTTTTTGAATCAAAATTCTTCCCTGGGAATCAAAGAGTATTATATGTATTCCCCGGTGCCATAATTTGGAGCTGTGAACATGAGACCTTGTTGCCCTTCCTATTTTGTTATCGTCCTTGTCAACGATGTCGAGAATTTCAGTCATAATTGATATTATAAAAATGCATTAAAATCACTTTCTACAGACATATTGATGGAAATCAGATTCCG
>CAZKOV010000051.1:0-7395 GCA_964554465.1 uncultured archaeon | reverse complement strand
GACTTGACTTCCTCTATATATTTTTCCATCTGGCATTTTATGATGTCCTTGACTGATGAAGGGACGTCCTTTTCTATCACTAATATTAATTTGCCTTCATCGTCGACTTTAGCGTCTTTTACTATCACGTTCATGCCGTATTTTTTAACAAGCTCAAGAGCCTTTTTTGTCGGGTCTTTGATTTCTTCGACGATTTTCATGCTGTATGTAAGGGTCCTTCCTGCGAGCGGGTGGTTGAAATCGACTCTTACACGGCCACCGCTCACCGTCTGTATTTTCGCCTCTTTCCCGTCTATATCAACGAACATACCGGGAACCGGCTCTATCTTGTCTTTCTTGAACTTGGAATAAGAAACAATCTGGATTTTTTTGAAGTCCCTGTTCCCGAACGCTTCTTCTTTCGGGACGTCGAATTGCCTTTCCTCGCCGATCTTCATTACTTTCAGTTGTTTTTCCACACCTGGAATAACCATATCCTTTCCAATGATCACAAGGACTGGCTCATATCTTCTTTTGGGGTCATATACATTTTCCTTTTTCGCAATTTCTTCTTTTGTGAGGTCAAAGATTTCACCGGTATCCTTGACTCTTCCGACAAAATCAATCTTTATAAAATCCCCGTCATTCATAATGTCACCGTAAGGGTAGATATTTATTTATCGAAGCATTTATAAATCATATGCTTTCAGCTACTAATATTGTGGAGAATCATTAAGGGAGGTTGGTATTTGATGTCAAGTACAATAAAAAAAATAAAAGCGAGGGAGGTTCTTGATTCGAGAGGAAATCCCACGGTAGAAGTTGATTTGATAACAGAAAAAGGAGTTTTCAGGGCAATGGTCCCTTCAGGGGCTTCGGCAGGCCAGCACGAAGCTCTCGAGCTAAGAGACGGCGGTGACAGGTATATGGGAAAGGGAACGTTGAAAGCCGTTGATAATGTTAACAAGATCATCGCTCCTAAAATAGTCGGAATGGACTGCACAAAACAGGAAGATATTGACAAACTCATGCTCGAATTAGATGGTACTGAAAACAAGGATAAGTTGGGAGCCAACGCAGTCTTACCGGTTTCTATGGCGGTCACACAGGCAGGTGCCGCGGAATTTGGGATGCCCCTTTACAAATATATAGGCAAATTATTCGGGAATGAGTTTTTTACGATACCGAATCCGATGTGCAATGTTATAAACGGCGGAAAGCATGCAGGGCAGGAAAATTCCATTCAGGAACATATGATAATGCCTGTTGGTGCTCCCAATTTCAGGGAAGGTATAAGGATGGTTGCCGAGACTTACCATCATCTGAAAAAACTTCTGAAGAAAAAAATCGGTCCACATGCAACTTTAATCGGTGATGAAGGCGGATTCGCGCCAAGTGAACTAAAAACGGTCGAAGAGAGGCTTGATTTAATGACAGAGGCAGTAAGCAATGCCGGATATGAAAAGGAAATTGTATTCACCCTTGACCCGGCAGCATCCGAGTTCTTCAAAGACGGGACATACACAATCGGCGACAGGAAGATGAGCGGTGGCGAGATGGTAGATTTCTACGCAGACCTCGTTGACAAATATCCAATTCCTAGCATTGAAGATGGCCTCGCGGAAGATGACTGGGATTCATGGGTCGAGATGGTAAAGAAACTGGGAAACAAGATTCAGATAGTTGGAGACGATTTGTTTGTAACAAACACGAAAAGAATCCAGAAAGGAATCGAGCTTAATGCAGCGAACTCCGTTCTTATTAAGGTCAATCAGATAGGCTCTGTCACGGAAACTCTTGATGCAATCAGAATGGCCTACGAAAAGGACTGGACTGCAGTTGTCTCTCACAGATCGGGAGAGACCGAAGACAATTTCATTGCAGACCTTGTCGTCGGCGTAAATGCAGGCCAAATAAAGACGGGCGCGCCTGCAAGATCTGACAGGAATGCCAAATACAACCAACTGATGAGGATAGAGGAAGCACTCGGAGAAAAAGCGAAATTCAAAAACCCGTTCAAGTAAGTGAGGAGTTAAATGACCGATGTCTGGGTGTTCTTCACCCTCTTAGGACAGCCTGAATTCTGGGGAATCCTAGGGGTTGTCCTTCTCTTCGTTTATTTTGCAATGCGGCATTCGGCGAAGCCCGAGATGAAAGAGGTTTTCAAGAGAGCCCTCGTATTCTTTGCAATATCGGTCCTGCTTTCAGTAGCGGTCACACATGAGCTGAAATATGCATTTGATGAGGAGCGGCCGTGCATAGTGTGCGGAGCAGGAGATACTGAATGCAACCAGTATTGCCTGAGCACGCCATCATTCCCCTCAGGGCACGCCGCGCTGACGTTTGCAGGATTCATGTCACTGTTCCTGATAATGCGGAGGAAAAGGAGACTTCTGCCCATATTCATTGTCCCGTTCCTGACGGCACTTTCCCGCGTCATTCTGGGAGTCCATTTCTGGCAGGACGTATTGGTTGGATCTTTAATCGGAATAGCAATACCTGTAATTGTCCATCATTTCAAAGAAAAATGGTGGGATTTTTAATAAAGTGGGTATCCTCTGCCTTCTTTATAACCTAAAAGTCGACTGATGTAAGGATCTCTTTCAATATATTGTTTTTTTACATACACATCTTCCCTATCAAATGGATTTTTTCCAAATAAAAAAACTTCAAAAACGTAACCAAAATTTATTCTTCTTATTCTTTCAACATCGCCTATACGATTTACTCTTAAAGGATCATCTCCAGGTTTTCTCTGAAAATCATTTTTACTAAATTCATAATTAACAAACTCATTTCCTAAAGGAAAAAAAATAAGTGAAACTCCATGTGTTCCACCCCAAGATCTTTTACCATAAAAGTTGCTATAGCAACTGCATAATTTTACACCAGAACCCGATTCATGATGTACTTCATCTAAGATATAATATAAATAATGTTTTCTCAATTCATCTTGGGTAGGCGCATTTTTGAGAGCCTTTCTATTTAATATTTTGACTACATTCAAATCTGGATTATATTTAAAACTAATTAGATTTTTCATAGAGAAATTTAATCAAAAAATAATTAAAGATTGTACTGATCCTAAATCAATCCAAAAATATACATTGAGACTATTGCAGAAATAATTAGTATCACTATTGCAACGATGTAGACAATTGTCATGTTTTCTCCTTTCTCCAGTTTGTCAAGATATTTATCGTATTTCTGAAGTGGTGGATTGTATTCTGGCTGGTATTGGTAATTCGGATGCGGAACAGGTTTTTGTCTTTCAACATTATTAGTGGTAACAGGCTGTCGCTGCCGGGGACCTTGTTCCTGTATGAATCTGACAGCTTCATCGACTTCGGGCTGGGGGTAATCACTTTGAACCAGCATGTTGCATATGGTCTGAATGCCCATTCCTTCAGACAGCTTGGTCTCTATTATATTTACTATTTCCTTGTTTACCATGTATTAGTGTTGGGTAAAGTTCAATAAATAATTGTCAGGGTTCATTGAGTCAGTCCCATTTGACCTGTTCGTAAGCTTTTGGATAAAGTTCTTTAATAGTATACTTTTCCATTTTTGGAAGAAATTCCCAGTCATTCTCACGTTGGATATATTGACCACAAATAATCATTGTATCCGGGGTTCCGTGTTCCCAAATGACATGCCTGCATGTACCGCAGGGGGTTGAGCTGTATTCTTTTTCTGCCGGGACGGGATCGAATGTGACTACAATTTTTATTTTCGATTTATAGGTTTCTTCCAGAACCATGCTTCCGATGGCAAGGCGCTCTGCGCATATGCTGCCAGATCCGATGGTTGATTCTAGGCAAGCACCGTCATATATTTTACCGCTGTCCGACAGAACAAATGCGTATATGGTATCGATTCCTCCTTTTTCGTGGCGCTGTTTGTTGTATTTAACGACCGCTCCCTTTGCATGTTCTACTAATTTCTGTTCTTCCTTCGTTAGTTGAATAACCATGACAATTTCTTGTATTGCTGATTAATATGTCGATGTTCATTTCATCAGGAAACCACCGCTGATTGCCCCGCCAAGCACAGCGAACGGATCAAAACCAATGAGCGCATAGAAGTCGAATATCTCAAAGTAAGCCAACACCTTGAAACTCACTATAATTCCCATTATAATTACAACGATATACAAAATAATGCTTTTCAACGGCATCTCCTTTATTCCGGAGAGATTCACCGAATTCATAACCGATTTAATATTCGAGGAAGGTTCTTCTTCTTTTTGTTGTTGAACAGGTTTCCGAGATTGATTATTCAGAAAAACTATCGCCTCATCCACGGCTCCCTGTGTATAATATCCACCGTTAACCAGATAATTTCTGATATCATTGACAGAAAACCCTTTGGCAAGTTGTTCTTTTATATATTTTATAATTTCTTCATCTACCATGAAAATAGGTTTGTTTTAATGGATTAATATTTGTTAAAAGTTGATTTTGTCACGAAATAATATTTAGATACCTTTTACAAAATATTCATTATGCAGATAATAGTGTTTACAGATTTAGACGGTGCCCTTCTAGATGAAAAGTATTCTTATGATACTGTAAAAGAGACCATACAGAAACTTCAGAAAAAAAACATACCTATCATCATATGCACAAGCAAGACGAGGGGAGAAATTGAAATATATACCGAGGAACTCGGAATAAATCATCCTTTCATCTCAGAGAACGGTGGCGCTATATTCATACCAAAAGATTATTTTGGTTTTGATTTCAGGTTTGACAGGAAGGATGAAAGATACAAGATAATTGAACTCGGAACGCCTGCGAAATCCCTGATAGATGTTATTGAGAAGATAAAGAAATTTTATAATATAAAGTGCTTCCATGACATGACACCCGAGGAACTTTCCCGTGAAACCAGCCTGCCTCTTGAAAGGGCTGAGAAAGCACAGAAAAGGGAATACGACGTGGCTTTTAAGATTATTGATTTGGGAGCTGAGGAATCAATAAAAAACGTTATAAAAGAAGCGCGATTCCAGTTCGTAAGAGGAGCACGCTACTGGCATCTTCTGGGAAACAATGACAAAGGAAAAGCCGTAAGCATATTATGCGACTTACTTAGAAAGAAATATGGAGATATAAAAACGATTGCTATAGGTGCGTCCCCAAACGATTTCCCGATGCTTGATGCCGTGGACAGACCGTATCTTGTTAAAATTCAAAAAAATGTACATACCAGTGAAAAATACATTAAAGCGTGGGGCATAGGTCCTGATGGATGGAATTACGCGATAAAAACAGAGCTTGAATTGTGAATATTTGCAAATAACGAATTTTCCATCTTTCTTTTTATAAGTGTCTTAAATCAAAATTTTATTATAACCGAATTGAATTTTATGACATTGCACTTTAGTGTGCATATCTCTTTCAAACTTAAGGGGTGGGGTGAATAACATGGCTGATCTGATCTCGCAGATAGGACTGATACTGCAGAACAGTATCATGAATTTCTGGGATAGTTTTGTCACGTGGTTTCCGGGTCTTATAGCTGCAGTAATAGTAATCATCCTTGGATGGATTATAGGAAGCCTCATAGGCGGTGCCGTTACAAGGATTTTGCACAGGGCAAAACTGGATTACTGGATAAAGACGCGAAACCTGAAAGAAGCGCTGTATGGCAAGGAGCTCTCATCGATTCTTGGCTCGCTTGTCAAATGGTACATAATCGTCGTATTCCTCGGAGAAGCAGCACTTCTTGTGAAGCTTACCGCGCTGTCGGCTGTTGTAACCGCAATAGTCCTGTACCTTCCGACACTCATAGGGGCGGCACTGGTAGTGCTCATGGGAATGCTGATAGGCGAATATGTAAAGAACGAAGCGCTCGACACGAAGATATCATACAAAGAGCTTGTAGGAAGCATAGGCAAATGGCTCATAATATATTTTGCAATAGTCATTGGTCTCGACACGGCCGGCTTCGAAGTGAGCATATTAATCGATGCTTTCCGCATAGGATTCGCGGCCCTCGCGATAACGGTTGCAATAGTGGTCGGTCTCGGATTCGGACTTGCGTTCCGGGATGACATCGAAAAGTACGCAAAAGAATTCAAAAAGGACATCAATAAGAAAAAGAAGAAGTAATTTCTTCTTTATTTTTTCTTTTTTAATTATTCTTTTTACCAGTATTACAGTTATTCTTAACAGGGCATTTCCCACATAAAGGTTTCTTCCTGCAGAATACCTTTGCAAGTTCAACGATTAATGCATGGTATTCCTTGTATAATTCAACATCCTTCGGAATATTGTTTTCGAAAAACGTTCTCATTTCTTCATAATTGTTTCCGATATCATATCCGATTCTTCTGAAGATTCTTTTTGTATATGCATCAATTACGAAAAACGGCAGTTCCCCCGCATACAGTAAAATAGAATCCGCGGTTTCCGGACCTATTCCTCTGAAATCCAAGAGTATACTCCTTAATTTTTTTGGATTTGTCCGGAACATTTTTTCAACGCTTCCGAAATCCTCAAGAATGAAATTGCAGAAATTCTGCAACCTTTCCGCTTTCTGTCTGTAGAAGCCGCTCGGTTTTATCATGTTTTCAAGTTCTTTCTCCTCCATTTTTGCTATTTTTTCAATGTTAAGATTTTTTGTCTTTTTTAAATTGTCTATCGCCTTTTCTGCATTCTTCCAGTTAGTATTTTGTGTAAGTATTGCACCAATCAAAACCTCGAAGGGGGTGTCAGCAGGCCACCAGTGCCGTTTTCCGTAACAGGAGAAAAGTTTATCATAAACTTCCATGAGGGTCGGTTGTTTCATGGATATATCTTGTTTTTTTAATATAAGAAAAGTTATAAGCTTCCCGAAGAAATAATAATCATGGCAGATGAAGGGGGAATTCCATTTCTGTGGCTTATTGTAACAATTATTATAGTCGGTTTAGTCGCGTCACTGAATTTTTTTGGTGTAATAAATAACCTAGCCTACATACTGATAACTGCAGGATTCCTCATAATAGGCTTTCTTCTGGGGATATTCCTTCAGGGCTCAGGAGGAGAAATGACAGGCTTCGGTCTTAAGATGCTTCTGATAGGAATATTACTGCTGATTATATATTTTTTATGGTAGAATCAGGATTCTAATATTTTGAGAATGGTTTCATACAATTTCTTCGCTTTCGGTTTATAATCCGATTTGATTATGGCTGTGCCGTTACCGAACAGACTGGCTTTCATTCCATCATGTTCGATTTTTATCATCATATCCATTACGTTTTCGGTGTTTATTCCATTTTCAATAAGTTTCTGAGCTAATCCTTCAAAATTTATTTTATAACGTTTTTTGGATTTCAACTGGTATGCATCCTTGCCGCAGATGGAAATCATTGTGTAATCCTTCATTAGGAGATGGGGAAACTCATTCGTTCCGCATGTCTTGCATTTG
>CAZKOV010000050.1:0-7433 GCA_964554465.1 uncultured archaeon | reverse complement strand
AAGTAAAAAATAAGCTTCTCTTTCAAATATACTTACACTTAGTAAATGTGCGATATCAAAAGAAATCCAGATTATAGCTATAAAAAATCTATAAATGATAGTGGAGGTCACTTTCATTTAGACCGCCTCCCCATATCCACAAGACTTAACAGCTCACCCAACAATTAATTATAAATACTCTTCTGTTAATATTAACTAGTTAAAAGGTACACTTATCAAGGTCCGGCCTTACATTTTGGCCGGAGTTCTTGTGTGCAAGTGTTATAAACGTACATTTGAAATTGATTTGTTCATAGGAGGACGATACAATGACAGAAAACGATATAGTCAATAATGAAGATAATGAACAACAGCCGTCCGGACCTGTTACCGAGCAGAATGGTAACGATGAGAAGAAGGTCGTGGTTCCGGGCGAGATGCTGATGGAAACTATGGATTACCTTCCCGGCAAGAACTGCTTCAGGGAAGGCAACTGCATATACGCAAAGAAACTCGGTCTAATGAGGACCAGCGGAAGGGTCGTGGAAGTTTTCCCCTTGTCCGGCGTTTACGTGCCCGAGGTCGGTGACATGGTGATAGGAGTCGTCGACGAGGTCCAGAACGCGGGATGGGTGATTGACATCAATGCACCGTATCTGGCATTCATACCCCTTTCGGGCGTCAAGGAATTCATAGACACTAACAGGACGAAGCTGAGCGACGTCTACAGGGAAGGAGACCTCATATACGGCAAGGTGATGATGTTCTCGCCTTCCAGGTCGATCCACATAACGATGCAGGACCCGAAGTCAAAGAAATTCATGGACGGCCGCATTGTCAGGATAAATACTAACAAGGTCCCGAGGCTCATCGGAAGGCAGGGCTCCATGATAAGCATGATAAAGGATGCCACGAAGTGCTGGATAAGCGTCGGCCAGAACGGTATGGTATGGCTCAAAGGCGAAAACGAGGAAGCGGCAATAAAGGCCATTGAGATGGTCGATAAATATGCTCATACAACCGGTCTTACGGACAAGATTGATTCGTTCCTGAAGAAGGAAGTCGGGAAGACTGCTAAAAAACCTCCGGAAAAACATGAAACTTCCGAAAACGCTGAGGAGAAAAAGGAGTGATGATTATGGTTAGAAAAGACGGAAGAAAAGCCGATGAAATGCGGGAAGTCAAGATGGAAGTCGGAGTGGTCAAGAATGCCGACGGCTCCGCAAGGGTCCGGATAGGAAAGACCGTTGCGGTCGCGACTGTTTACGGGCCTAGGGAACTGCACCCGAAACACCTTCAGGATAACGAAAAGGCTGTCCTGACGTGTATATACATGATGGCCCCTTTCTCGACAACGGAAAGGGTGAGGCCGGGACCTTCGAGAAGAAGCCATGAGATTTCCCTCGTGACAAGATGCGCTCTTGAAAAGGTCGTGAACCTCAAGGATTATCCGAAGGCGACGATAGACGTCTACATACTTATAGAGCAGGCGAATGCCGGTACGAGGACTGCGGGAATCAACGCCGCAAGCCTTGCACTTGCTGATGCGGGCATACAGATGACGGACCTTGTCACGTCAATAGCTGCCGGCAAGGTTGACGATGAGTACGTGGTTGACCTTACGGGCGAAGAGGAAAAGGTAACCGGATGTGACCTTCCGATAGCATACCTGCCGAGAACGCAGGAGATAACGCTCATGCAGATGGACGGGGACCTTTCAAAGGCCGACGTCAAGGGCGTTCTCAAGATGTGCATAAAAGGCTGTGAGAAGCTCCACAAGATGCAGGTCGATGCCCTCAAGAAGAAATGGGGCAAGACCGCTAAGGAATAGGTGATTATATGGTAACAGCAATAAACATACAGAAAAAGTTCATTTCAGATCTTGCAAACCAAGGGAAAAGGATTGACGGCAGGAAATTCGATGAATTCAGGCCGATCAAGATAGATACCAACGCAATCCCCCAGGCAGAGGGCTCGGCCCGTGTCAATCTTGGGGATACGGAAGTCCTTGTGGGCGTCAAGATAGAACTGGGGACACCGTTCTCTGACACTCCCGATGAGGGTGTCCTAATGAGCGGCTCTGAACTGCATCCGATGGCATCGGCAAGGTTCGAGACTGGTCCTCCCGATGCGGAGTCGATAGAAATCGCAAGGGTTGTTGACAGGGGAATAAGGGAAGCTCATGCGATAGATACCAAAAAACTCTGCATAGAGGAAGGTGAGCAGATCTGGATGGTCATGGTGGATACCCACGTCATGAATCATCAGGGAAACCTCATTGACGCGGCAGGGCTCGGCGCAATGGCTGCCCTGCAGACGGCAACGATGCCCAAACTGGAAGACGGCAAGGTCGTTCTTGGTGAAAAAACAAAGACGCCTCTCCCTTTGACGGCAAAGGTTATACCTGTTACAATCGCTCGTGTAAACGGAAAATTCATAGTGGACCCCACAATCGAAGAAGAAGACACGATGGACCTGAGGCTCACGATATCCACGAAGGATGATGGAAATATAACTGCAATACAGAAAGGTCTTTCCGGCGGTCTCACGATGAAGGAATTCGAAGAGGCAATGGACCTGGCCATAAAAAAGGGCAAGGAACTGAGGAAGTTAATTTAGTGTGGATGTTATAAACCTAACTGACCAATATATTTGAATAAAATCAAGTGGTTGTACATGGGAAAAACAAAAAAATCCGGTGCGGCAGCACGTTACGGAGCAAGATATGGCAGCACCATAAAAAAGGAATTCAATAAAGTTGAAAAACTCTCGAAGGCGAAACACGCGTGCCCTTCTTGCAGGAAGAAGACGTTGAAAAGGGTTAGCGCCGGCGTTTGGGAATGTTCCAAGTGCGGGACAAAACTTGCGGGAAAGGCTTATACTCCGGAATAAGTTTCAGGTTCGGTAACGAACCAAAGAGCGAATGGATTAACAGTGAGATTTATGGCAGAAAAAACGTATTCATGTTTGAATTGCAAAAAAGATGTCCAGCTGGACATCAACAGGACGAAAAAAATCATATGCCCTTATTGCGGATACAGGATACTGAAAAAGAAAAGGACGCACACGACCAAAAGGGTTGAAGTAAAATGATGAAGGTAATCTCATGGTTTCATCCCAGTCCCAACAGCTGCTTGAACAAGCGCAGATTTTTCAGCAGGAGCTGCAGACTTTGATGTCGCAGAAAGCAACGCTCACTATAGAAATCGGGGACATAAAGAGGGCTCTTGATGAGATAGAAAAAACCGATGAAAAGGAAGTATACAAGATTTCCGGGTCCATTCTCATAAAAAGCGGTACAGAGAAAGTGAAAAGAGAACTCGAGGAAAAAAAGGAACTTCTTGAGGTAAGGATAACATCAATTGAAAAAAGGGAATCCAAGATCAAGGAAAAGATGGAAGAGCTTAAAGAAAAGATAACGGGTAAATGAGCTTGAGGGGATTCGTATGAATGTGGATGAAATAAAAGCACTGTTGGCGGACGTACTTGAGGACCGCGGCATGCCCCGTAACGTCAGAGTTTCTCTGGAAAGCTCAATAGAAAATCTTGAAAAAGGCGACGAAGACATAAACGTCAAGCTTGCATCAATAATAGCCGCCCTTGACGACGCTTCGGGGGATCCTAACATCTCGTCCTATGCAAGGACAAGGATATGGAATCTTGTTTCTCAGCTGGAGTCGATGAAATAAAGAAAAATAAAGAGTTATATTTTTTAACCCAGAATTGCTTTTGTTCTGCGAAGTATCTCGTTCCTTAAAATATGTTGGTTCAGGTGCAATATAAAAAACTTTGCATTAAATCATTTTTTATGCCAAGACCTAATTATACATGTGGTTTGGAATTTAGTACTCAAAGTGCAAAATATGGTTTTCTTGATTTAAATACAAAAGAATTTATTACTGGTTCTTTTGATTATGACGCTGAGTTTGGGGGAAAATATCCGATTGAAAAAGGAGTCATAAGAGGGGATAACGACGTAGTCGTTGCGCCTCAGTTAATGTTTTATGAAGCACTAGATACCGTGTTTAGAAATGCTCCAAAAGAACTCGTTGAGAATACACGCGTCTACAAAGTAGATGCCATGCAACATAACCAACAATTCACAAGAAATTTGGGACATGGATTAAGACACATGAATCCCAGAAAAAGCATTGCAAAAAATCTTGGAGGATATTTAACAAGAAAAGAAACACCTATCTGGGAAGACAGAAGCACAGGAACAGAAGTCCAATATCTTAACGAAAATTTCAATATGGTTCTTGAAACAGCCAATCCAGCAGAACCAAGGTTTCCTGCTGCACAACTTATTAAATGGATAAGAGAACATCCTGAAGAATTTAAAAAGACTACAGAAATTAGAGCTCTTAGTGCGGGAATGACAAGTCCCATTGTCGGCAAAGTTGTGGATACCGATACAGGTGATGGATGGGGAACAAACATGAACACAACAAACATGAACAATCCAGCATATCACAGGAAAATTACAGATTTCATTCATCCGGATCTTTACAAGAAGCTTGGCCAGATGATTCAATATGATGCGAGAGTAGGAAACGTTTCACCATATATGGTAAAAAGATTCGGAGCTGACCCGAAGGCTTGGGCATTAGCAGCAACTGGGGACAATCCATCATATCTTCTTGATTTCTTTTTAAGTGCAGGTAGTAGCTGGACACTAAACGGACAACTGCCAGAGATTATTGTATCGACAGGGGAAAATAATGTTTTTGGATGCAGACCCGGAAGTGCATTGTCCCTTATCTGCTTTACCAATGGTGGAAAACTTCATGAAGAATTCCGTAACACATATGCAAACGGTTCTTGGAAAAAATATCGTTCTCTTCCTAAAGGTGTGACTCCAGGAAAATATCTCATGCTTCCATATCAGCAAGCAGAATCTGTCCCGCGAAGGAAGAAAGGCATAGTAAGAGATGGTTTTGATGCCTCGAAACCAAAAATTAATGTCAGAGCACTATACGACAGCATGGTATTGGCTGCTGCGACCCATTCAGACCATAAGTTACCTGATAAGATATTTGTGCTTGCAGGTGGTGGAAAAGACCCGACTCTTTTACAGACCGTTGCAGATGTCTTCGATAGGCCAACTACAACATTAAAACATGCCAAATTCGCAGCGGTTTTGGGAAATGCAATGGCTGGAGCAGCTGATTACCTGAACATATCATATCAACAAGCTATAAGGGAGTATGCAGAAGAACTTCCGGGTTCTGCGAAAAATCCTATTCAAAAGAATGTAGGATTATATAAAAAAGCCCGAAAAAGGTTCCAAGAGTTAGAAAAACGGGCAGCTTAGAACAGAACTTTAATTCATTATTCACTTTCATATCTTTCTAACAAAACCAGTTTTCCTTCTGAATCCCTCAGATAGAGTGTATCGCCATTGTTGTTCCATACCGGGCTTCCTTTCTTCCCTTCTTTCGTCCAGTAGAGTTCGTTCTTGGTTTCTTTTCCGCCGCCGGAATGGAGGGTGAAAGATTCTCCCGCATTAAGAACAAATTCTTTGAAAGTATACATATTAGTCGCATCATCCTTTATCGTCCATCCGCTCATGTCAATATTCCCGTCACATAAGTTTTGGATAATTACATATTCGTCATTTGGATCGTCTCTCTCATCGCCGCTTGGATTATAGTTGAATTCCGTTATTTCAAAACAGTTAAAATAATAGGAATTGTCCCAGAGACCCTCTTTATTCTCATTCGATTCTTTTTCGGCCTGTTTGAGTTCGTTTTCATATCTGTCGTTCGGCTGGACCATATAAAGTGTTGCAAGACCTTCCCTTATCATAAGTCCATTGACAAAAACATCGTTAACAAAGACATATCTCAGAAGGCGTCCATATTTATCAACACTATCAAAATCTGTCTGCAGTGTGATGTTCTTTCCTTTGACCAGCTCTTTAAGTCTTTCTTTTGCTTCTTCGTAAAGAGGCTGGTTTTTTTCCGGCGTGTTTATCCCGAGGAGACGGACATGCCCGCCGCTTTCCAATACGATTGTATCCCCGTCAATCACGTCCGATACTATTCCGTAAGAGGTTTTATAGAAGATTGATTTATCGAGTGTTTCCGGGGCGGTCATATTTCCTGTAGTGGTGCAACCCGAAACCAGAAAGACCATGACCAGAAATACAAAAGCAAGCCATCTTGACCGGAACATAACCCATATTTGGGCTTTCTATTTAAAAAACCAAAACCAATAATCAAAATAATATAATTGAATTTGCCTCTTACGTTTAATGTACAAGGAGTTCCGATAAGAGCATGCCTCGTACATGATGTACGAGGATTCCAATATGTGGTGATTCGTGATGGATTTCAAAAATTTCATTAAAAACAAGTTCGGTAAAGACGTTTTCTCTATCAAGGAGGAGAACATAATCGAGGAAAGGGTCCGCATAGAAAAGGAAATAGAGGATATATCCGAAGATATAAAAAATATCCAGAAGAGCATACAGAGACTCATGATTGAATCCAAAGGCCAGCCGAAGGCCCTGAAGCTTCTGAATATACAGAAAATCAAGGCCCTTAAGATAGAATCCAACACGAAGCAGCAACATGCCATGGAATATGTAAAAAAGCTCGAATTGCTTTATCTCGTTGAGGCCATGAAGGAGAGCGAGAAAATCAAGGACAGGTCGGAACTCGTGCAGAAGATAATAAACTCTGATATGGAAAAGGTTAATGAAATCCTCATGGACACGAGCATTCGTAAATCCATAGAAGAGGGGAAGATAGACGAGGTCAAGGAGCGTCTGGAAAAGACCTTCGGGAAGGAGCCCGGAGTGATAGACTCGGAAACCCAGGAACTTATTAACGCAATTGACGACCTCGAAAAGGTGGACATGGAAACAGCCCTGCACATGGCCAAAGAAAAAGCAAAGGAGCTCTCCGGCGAGAAGAAACTGGAAGAACAGAAAGAGTGAAGTTTATAATAATTATCCTTTCACGGGTGAATAAGTACTTCCTACACTACACCCATATCTGACTTGTTCTGGTTTTATGAAGATATATCTTAAACCTGTTCCGGAGCTAAACGGAAACAGCATACCTGCATAATTCATATCCCCCTTTTTAACCCCGCTCAATGTTCCGGGTGTTCTAGCTTCAAAACTGCATTCACTTCCCATATTATTGGGTGTAAATACAGCATAAAGACCTGTACGTTTGCCATATGGACCTATCATTTCTACTATTATTCTCTTTTTCGGCATATTTTGTTCGTTTCCAATACCAACACTATTTATATCGGGCGGTTGCGGGTAACTAATATGCTTTATCTTCATATCTTCGGATTGGTAGTTAAATAATATAAATCTTTCAGTAAATTTGATTGTTTTTCTATCATAAAGTAGATAAATTTATATTATTTATCACGATTTCTATAAGATGGGAATAATAATCAACAAACGTTCAGGGATGTTTAATATTGAAGCT
>CAZKOV010000049.1:0-7729 GCA_964554465.1 uncultured archaeon | reverse complement strand
TTTCACAACTATTTACAAAAAATGTCTGGACAACGGACTCGATATAACCAAGGAATCCATACCGGTGTCCCCGACGGCACATTATATCTGCGGCGGCGTTGAAGCCGATAAAAACGGAAGAACAAATATTGATAACCTTTATGCCGTTGGAGAAGTGTCGTATACGGGCGTTCATGGTGCCAACCGCCTTGCAAGCACTTCGCTTCTCGAGTGTTTGGTATGGGGAGCAAGATGCGCAAAGGATATTGTTCCTATAATTTCAGAATCGCGGCTCGCGGATCCTAAAAAAGTCCTTCCATGGAGATACACGCATAAGATTGACAATGTGGATCCTGCCCTGATACAGCAGGACTGGATGACTATCAAGTCCATCATGTGGAATTATGTCGGCATCATAAGGACTCCTAAAAGACTGGAAAGAGCCGTCGCTGATCTTGAATACCTGCAGAAAAGGATTAACGAATTCTACAAGGATGCAAAGATATGTGACGAGCTTGTCGGCCTAAGGAACGGTGTCGGTGTTGCCCTCCTAATAGCGAAGGCCGCCCTGGCGAACAAGGAAAGCAAAGGATGCCACTACATAGAGGATGACGAGCATAAACTTTGATTTTTATTTCAACCAGTCACATTTTGATTATGGAACTTTCAGATTTGGTCAAAACCCTTCCAGTGGGTAAGATAAACAATGTTTCACATCTCAATGAAGGTTTCCAGAACACGATATACCTGATTGATGCATCCAAAGGTCTTTTCTGTCTTAGGATTTACAACAAGAACAAGAAATCCCACATAAGTTATGAGGTGGCTGTCTTGGATAGAATAGAAGGGTTGAAAGCTCCTCGGCCTATCAAAGTTAATGGGAATTATATAATAAGATTCAATGACAAGTATGCAATTCTTTACGAGTATCTTCCTGGAAAACATCTAAAAAGGATATCTGAAAAACAGCTTATCCAGGTTGGCGAATTCCTTGCCGAATTCCATAAAAAGGTGAGGGATTTCCAATGGGACGGATACAGATATGAATGGTACAACATCCCGGACTGGAAGATTAAAAAATATGCTGCATATTCCAAAAAGAAAAAACTAAAATATATTGAATTCCTGCCGGAAATTATCAGAGACCTCAAGAAAAACAGACTCGATAAAAGGTTACCAAGAGGTCCTATACACGTCGATTTAAGTGTAAATAACGCGTTATTTCATGAAGGTGAATTAAGCGGCGTCTTGGATTTTGATAATTCGTACATAGGTCCTTTCGTTCTCGATCTTGGGAAAAGTATAATGTTTTTTGCGACAACTAAAAAAGGCAGGTTTGATGTGAAAAAATCACGGGTTTTGTATAATGCCTATATCAGAAAAAGGCCGCTTACCAAACTGGAGCACAAAGAACTTTTCAAGGCGATAAAATATGCCTTTCTGAGCCATATATTTGTAGATTATTACATGAAGGCGATTGAACTGACAACGGATGAGTATTTCGATTTTATCATAAACGAATTATACAAATCTTACAGATCTATATCGTTTTCAGAAAAGGGATTCTATGAGATGTTTAGAAGATGACTTAATATATAAATATTACTATTAAGTAATAGTAATGTCAGATTTTCAGAATTATATAGATGTGTGTGAATTAATAGGGTTCGATATAGACGGCACTGTAATCAGAACGGATGAAAAACAGGCAGTGGCTACCACTAATTTCTTGGCAGAACGTGGTGTAAAGAAGCAAATTACTGCCAGATGGGTGAAAAAGAATATTTATCATCTTAATATACCTCAAAGAATAGCACTTTTAGAAAAGAAATTCGGGTTCTGGGCCGGTGATAAAGAAAAAGCTTTCAGGTCTTACGAAAACCATCTTATTGATGCTACAGGATATGGTAAGGTGATTCCGGGAACGCCCGAAACCTTCGAAAAACTCAAAAGACAATCAAAGACTGTCGCTTTCATAACGAGCGCATCGACGGAAGAAGCCCAGAAAAACATAAAATTACTAGAAGATGCTATGGGAGGTGAAAGACTAAAATTCCCGTTAGTTGCTTTAGAAGACGTATATGATGGCGGTTCAAGGAGGGAAACAAAACCGTACTGGAAACCCATGGCCGTTGCTTATGAAAAAGCAGGCTGCGAGCCGGGATTGTCCTCTTATGTCGGTGACATTGAAAAAGACATGCAGTTTGTAAACTCGGTAAATAATCATTATGGGAGGCGTTTATGTGCCGCATGTTTTGTTGAAAACACGTATCGCAGGAGTTCCTTGGATAAAAGCATTCCCGTGGATTTTTATTTCAGAAATATGCAAAAAATGAATAAAGCTTTGAGAGCTTAATATATCTTTTCTTATAATATGTTACCATGACAACGGCTTTATTTATTGGAAGGTTCCAGCCTTTTCATAATGGCCATCTGGCGGTTATCAAGGATTTGCTTCACCAGTACGATCACGTCAATATCGTTATCGGGAGTGCTCAGGAAAGCCGGACTGAACAAAACCCGTTTTCTGCGGATGAGAGGGAAGAAATGATTCGTTCTACGTTAGAAGCGGAAAGGCTTCCAAGCCGCTATGCAATCTATAAAATGGAAGATCAGCACGACGACGAGAAATGGGCTCTCCAGATTAAGGGATTGTGCCATTTTGATGTTGTTTTCACAAACAATCCGTGGCCGGCGAGATGCCTTGAAAATGTAGGATTTGAAGTGAAAAACCATAAGTTCTACAATCGTTCGGAATTGATTGGAACGGAAATAAGGGAACTTATAAAAAACGGTCAGGAATGGGAGCAACTGGTTCCCGTTAAGATTGCCGATTTTATTAAAAAATGGCTCGTAATAAATGTTGTTTAATCTTTTTCACCATTATCTGGTAACATTTATAAATTTTAACCCTAATTCTATCACAAGTTTTATAGAGGATTCAAGTGGTTAAATGAATACAAATAGTAAATCTGGAAAATACTTACAGCAAAAACGTTTGTATATAAAAAACTTTTTACAGGATTACAGATACACTATCAGTAATTTATTCGGATATGAACCCGCTCTTTCATTGGCTGCCAACGGTGGTTATGGAACAACAACTTCAACAAAATCTTTTATGGATTCTTTAATGACATTATATAAAGGGAACAAAGGCAGGCAACATAGAATGAGGGAACGGGAAAGAAAAAACAAAAAACTTAGAAAAATAGAAGCAAGAAGGAAAGGAAAGAAAAATAACTAAAACCTTCTCCTTTTCTTACGGTTGTGAGCAATGTTCCAGTCTATCTTCTTTCTCTTGGCCGACCATTCACTCAAAAGCACGGCGGAATTTATAAGTGCTATATGCGTGTATGCCTGCGGGAAGTTTCCTGTCAGGTTTCCTGTTTTCATATCCACATCTTCCGAAAAGAGACCAAGATGGTTTCCTCTTTTTATTATCTTTGAGAAAAGTTTTCTTGCCTTTGATTCCTCTCCGATGTAATGAAGGGAATCTACAAGCCAGAAGGTGCATATTGTGAAAAAGCTTTTCGACTGTCCGAAATCATCATCTATCTTGTACCTTTTGACCTTGTCTTTATAGCGCAGATTCCTGTAAATCGCCTTTACTGTATTTATAAGCCAGGGATTGTCGCTTGGCAAGAATTCATGATAGCACATAAGAAGAAGTGATGCATCAAGGTCCTTCTTTCCGTATGCTATTGTAAATGATTCGATTTCTTGATTGTAACCGTTTTTCAATATATCCTCCTTTATCTTCTCTGCGAGCAGCACCCATCCGTCTATGAATTCCTCCTTTTTGAAATGCTGCGCAATCTTTATTGCCCTCTCAACGCCGATCCAGCACATAAATTTGGAATATATATAATGATCTTCAAGGTCCCTATATTCCCAGATGCTGCTGTCCTTTTTATCCCAGTTGAATTTTATCTGGTTGACGGTGTATTTTATCAGTCTCCAGTATTTCTCTTTTAATCTTTTTTCGTATTGATAATACACAAAATAACGATAGAAAACATCAATCACAGCTCCGTATATATCGTTTTGTCTCTGTCTGTAGGCTGCGTTGCCAACACGTACAGGTCCTGATCCTTTGTATCCTTTAAGATGGGCAAGCTCATATTCCGGCAGATCCGTTTCGCCTGTTATTGTATAAATGGGCTGTATGAAATCATCCCTGACTGCAGCCTTTAAAATGAATTTCATAAGCTCTTTCGACTCATAACTTCTTCCGAGTTTTTCCATAACGTCGGCACAGAATGAGGCGTCCCTGACCCAGCAATATCTGTAATCCCAAGTTCTTTCACTTCCTACTTCTTCCGGGATCGAGGTGGTCGCTGCCGCGATTATCGCTCCTGTGGGGCTGTACGTAAGAAGTTTCAGTGTTATGAGCGAGCGGATTATCAATGAATTATTGTTTTTCGGAAGAATAAGATCCTTGCACCAGTTCTCCCAGTATTTTTTTGTTGAAGTGAAAAGCTTCATGCAGTCGTTAACATTCCTCACGCTCTCAAATCTTGTACCATCCTCAACAACAAAGTATTTTGTATGATCGACGATAAAATCCTTTTTCTCACAAATGTTTTCAAAGGGAACGTTTGTAACGAGCGCTATCTTTCTGTCATCAGTAGAGCAGATTAATTTATCCTCAAGCTGGAAATATTCACATTTTTTTCTTGCATAATCGGGCTTTGGATCATACTCAATCCTTATTTTAGGTTTTCCTTTAACCGGTTTTATAATTCTTACCAGTCTGTTTTCTTTAATAAGAAGTTTATGACCGTTCTTGGTTAATTTACTGTATCGGGGGAAGAAATCATATATAATAAAGGCGTTTTTGGTGCCGGTAAATCTGGTTTCAAGTACGGCTGTATCGGATACGTATTTCTGACTAATTTTATACTTTCCGACAGGTTTAATTGAAAAAGAACCTCCTTTTTTTTCATCAAGAATCTTTGCAAATATACTGGGATCACTAAAAGAGGGAAAACATAGCCAATCTATTGATCCATTCTTTTTAACGAGGGCACAAGTCATGCAGTTTCCTATAATCCCGTAATCCAGCATAAGGGCACCTTGAATAATATCTTGAAACTTTTTAATATAAGTTATGAATTATCAACAAGTGATTCCTATGTCAAGATTCATCAAGAAACGTTCCCAAAAGGCGGGATTGACTCCCGGAAGCCTTGTACATATAGGTAAGAAAAGAAGCGAAAAGATAAGGATCAGCCTGATGGATTATAATGAAAAGGAAATTACAGAAAAGAGATTAAAAAACATCAAAGAGTCTTTTCCTTTCAAAGACAAGCCGACCGTGACATGGATAAATATAGATGGTGTCCATGATACAGACGTCATAGCTGACGTGGGGAAACATTTCGATGTCCATCCCCTTGTTCTCGAGGACATCCTAAACACAGATCAAAGACCAAAGATAGAGGATTTTGAGAAATACATATTTATTGTACTCAAAATGCTTTCTTATAATGAAAATAAAAAGGAAACAGAATCAGAACAGGTCAGCCTGATACTTGGCTCGAATTTCGTCATTTCTTTTCAGGAAAGGGAGGGTGATGTTTTTGAATACGTGAGAGAGAGAATCAGAAAAAACAAGGGCCGTGTAAGGAAGATGGGAAGCGATTATCTTGCTTACGCTCTTATTGATGCAATCATCGATCATTATTTCATAATACTCGAAAAAATGGGGGAGCGTATTGAAATCATGGAAGACGAGATGTTGTCAAACCCCGGCACCCAGACCACTGAAGTTCTTCATGACATGAAAAAAGAGATGCTTTTCCTCCGGAAATCCGTCTGGCCTTTAAGGGAATTGCTGAGCGGCCTCCAAAGGAACGAATCTTTGATATCTGAAAGCACTGATGTTTATCTCAGGGACGTCTACGATCATACGATCCAGATAATAGATACGATTGAAAGCTACAGAGACATGACATCGGGCCTCGTGGACTTATACCTTTCAAGCATAAGCAACAAGATGAACGAGGTCATGAAAGTCCTTACTATAATAGCCACCATATTCATTCCCCTGACCTTCATCGCAGGCATATATGGAATGAATTTTGAATACATGCCTGAACTTGGATGGGAATGGGGATATTTCGCAGTGTGGACTATCATTATTGCAATAGGTATATCGATGCTGCTCTTTTTCAAGAGAAAGAAATGGTTATGAAGATAAAATAATATAAGTGCTCTATTCAAAATGATAACAATGTTTGAGGAATTCCTGCAGTTGGTGATTGCAAAGATCATGGCTAACCCTATACAGGGTTATGTTACGGCCTTCGTAATATTCGCAGTAGCTATTGTGGTTTTACGTGTCTTCAAATTTGTTGTTTTGAGAAAGCTGAAATCGGTTGCAAAGAAAACAAAAAACGAGGTGGATGATCTTGCAATCGGGGTAATCGATTCAATCGGCTGGCCTTTCTACATATTCGTTGCACTTTATATCTCCTCCAATGTCCTTATAATACCCAGCCTCGCAGGGCAGGTTGTCTATTATATCCTGATACTTTTGGGAACTTTCTATGTAGCAAAAGGTATCGGGAAGTTTCTTGATTACAGTACAAAAAAGGTTGCCGATAGGAGGAAGAAGGAGGATGAAGAAACCGATACCACCATCATATCTCTTCTTGGTAAGATAATAAAGGTCATAATATGGCTTGTCGCGCTCTTGTTCATTCTCTCAAGTTTTGGTATTGACATATCGGGAGCGCTTATTGGTGTCGGTGTTTCCGGTATCGTTATAGGTTTTGCCCTCCAGAACGTCTTAAGCGATTTATTTGCTTCATTCTCAATATATCTTGACAAGCCTTTCAAGAAGGGGGATTTTATCGTTATTGGCCAAGATATGGGAACAATAGAAAAAATAGGAATCAAAAGCACAAGGATCAAGACTTTACAGGGCCAGATGCTGATAGTATCAAACCAGGAACTGACATCAACAAGAGTTAATAATTATGCAAAAATGGAAAAGAGAAGAGTGGTTGTTACCTTGGGTGTTACATATCAGACAAAGACTGTAAAACTTAAGAAGATTCCGGGAATTGTGAAAAAGATTGTTGAAAGTACAAAGCATACAGAATTTAACAGATGTCATTTCAAAGAATATGGAGACTTTAACCTGAAAGCAGAACTGGTCTATTACATTGACAATAAAGACTACAACCTTTACATGGACGTCAATCAAGAGATAAACCTAAAGATAAAGGAAGCCTTCGAGAAGGAAGGAATAGAGTTTGCTTATCCGACGCAAACAATTTTTTTGGAAAAATAAAAAGAGAAATTAAGATTTTTTCTCCTTTTTAGATGCTTGAATCCTTCCTGTCTCCGCCACCACGGAGGAAAAGAATAAACCTGAGAAGTAGTTCAAGTATCACTATGAAAATGAAGTAGTACAACAGGGTTCCTGTCATCTCCGGAAGCGTGAAAAGCAGTTGGAAGAATAATGAATATGAAACATCTACTATATCTAGGAGAAAAACACCAAGAAGAGCGAAAGGAAGGAGTTTTGCTACATCTTTTGAAAGCTCTTCGTCGTAATATGCCGCAACTCTTATTGTTGTAAGAATCGCCATTGAAATCAGGAAGATATTGTCTATTGAAACCACTTTAGAAAGGACTGTCATTATCGTTGTGAATCCTATAAACCACAGAAAGGCAACAATCGGGAACAGAAATACATATTCCAGAGCGAGCAGAAGTTTCTTTAAACCCTTGTGGC
>CAZKOV010000048.1:0-7832 GCA_964554465.1 uncultured archaeon | reverse complement strand
AAAACCAATTATAAAACCAATAAACCCTATAAACATTGCAACATAAAATGCAATAATCACTACTATCAATGCTGAATTAATTTTAAATGATATTATCTCTTGTGAAAATATAGATGATAATGAATACATAAAAAAGAAAGCCATAGCAACGGCTAAAAATGATAAACTTGTATCAAATAAATTTATTTCTATTTTTTCATGTTTTTTATTTTTTTCAAATATACTCCCTATTAATGTAAAACCAAATAATGTTAATGCAATTTCTCCATATATTTGAAACATTGAAAAATCTTGTTGTGTTGTGGCTTTAAAGAATTGAAGAAAAAAAGCAAAATACCATATCACAAAAATCATAGTAGTTAAAATAGAAAGTAACCATTGTATTGCTTTCCATTTGTTTAATATGATTTTTTTCGTCTTCATTAAAAAAAAGAATTAAAAAAAGATTAAATAATTTACTAATTATTGATTTTCTTTATATCTTTTATATGATAATGATGTTTTCATAAGTGTTTCCCATTTATTGCCTTTTATTTCTATTCCTGCTTTTTCACTTGGTGTTTTACCATTAAGACTTTCATGTGGTTTAATAAAATTATAATAAAGTCATTTACCTTCAATTATTGGAGTTGAATCTATTTTTAAATTATGAATATCATGTTTATTCATGATTCCGATTTCAAGGCCCATGATAGATGATGATGAGATAAAAGCCGTTGAAGAAGTTCTCCGTTCGGGGTACATAGTCCAACATAAAAAGACAAAGGAATTTGAAGAAAAATTCGCTTCTTATATAGGAACCAGACATGGCATAGCCACATCTTCTGGTACGACGGCACTTATGATTGCATTAGAATCTCTTGGTATAAAACAAGGCGATGAGGTAATAACCACGGCTTTTACTTTTGCTGCTACAGGTAATTCTATTTTATATGTCGGTGCAAAACCCGTTTTTGTCGATGTTGATCCCAAAACCTTCAATATAGACCCTGATTCCATTGAGGAGAAAATCACGGAAAAGACGAAAGCTATCATGCCCGTGCATCTCTACGGTCAGCCATGCGAAATGAAGAAAATCCAAAAAATATGCCACGACAACGGCTTGCTCCTTGTTGAGGATGCCGCGCAGGCTCATGGAGCTGAATATGAAGGGAAAAAAGCAGGATCTTTCGGTGATGCATCTTGCTTTTCTTTTTACGCCACAAAAAATCTTGTCACGGCGGAAGGTGGAATGATCATGACAAATTCTGGTGAAATTTCAGATAAATCACGTATTATAAGAGACCACGGTCAATCTGAAAGGTATATACATCAGCTTCTGTCTTATAATTTTCGCATGACCGATATAAATGCAGCTATGGGTCTTGTTCAATTGAAAAAATTAGATATGTTAAATGAGAAACGTGCAGAAAATGCATCTTATTTCACGGAAAAATTAAAAGGTTTGGATTGGCTGGAAACACCGTTCGTATCTGAAAACGTTGTTCATTCGTGGCATCAATATACATTAAAAGTGCTTGAAGGAAAAAGAGATAATTTTCTGGAATACATGAATAAAAACGGCATACACTGCATTATATATTATCCTCTGCCTCTTTATTTACAACCTTTTTATAAATCCATTGGATTCGAAGAAGGTTTATGTCCCATAAGCGAGAGAATCGCAAAAGATGTTGTTTCGATTCCGGTGGGTCCTCACCTTACAGAATCCGATAAGGAGAAAATCGTTGATTCCGTTAAAAATTATCAAAAGTAATACCAAGGTAATACAGAACAATATTTCACAAACCTATAAATACTGTTTTCACAAATCTATTCTATTCGGGAGGCAATGAATGGTATTGAATGTTGCGGTGATAGGAACCGGTAACATGGGAAGAAATCATATAAGAACGTATTCTGAGATTGATGATGCTAATCTTGTTGCGATATCAGATGTAATAGAAGAACGTGGAACAGACCTAGCTGAAAAATGCGGATGTGCATTTTATAAGGACTATAATGACATGTTTAAAAAAGAAAAAATAGACATCGTTTCAATTTGCGTTCCGACCTTCTTACACTATAAAGTCGCAAAGGATGTCATTTCTCACGGTGTGAATTTGCTTATTGAAAAGCCGATTGCAAGAAATGTCAAAGAAGCTGAGGAGATTGTGAAACTTGCAAAGAAAAAAGGAATAAAAATGACGGTCGGGCATATTGAAAGGTTCAACCCTGCCGTCCAGAAACTTAAGAGCATGATTGATGAAGGGAAGCTGGGAGACATAACCTCGGTTCTTGCAAGACGTGTTGGTATCTTTCCGCCCCAGATAAAGGATGCGAACGTTGTTATAGACCTGGCAGTGCATGATATTGACGTCATAAATTATCTGCTGGGGAAAGGCCCTGAAAAAGTGTATTCGGGCTTGGGAAAAGCTCTCATAGAAGAAAGACATGACTATGCCAACATCTTCCTTAGGTATAACGGTGCAAACGCCTTCATAGAAGTAAACTGGATAACACCTGTAAAAATCAGGAGACTCAGTGTTACCGGGACAAAAGGATATGCTGAACTTAATTATATGACACAAGAATTGGTTTACTATGAAAGTGTTTATGACAAAATATGTGACGATTTCGGGGATTTTGTCATAAGTTTTGGGGAATCCAATGTAACGAATATAGGTATAAAGAAGGAAGAGCCGCTTAAAAACGAGCTGAAACATTTCATTGAATGCGTTGAAAAAGATAAAGAACCAATCGTTACGGGAGAACAGGCTCTGGAAGCCCTGAGGATTTCGGAAAAGGCTTTAAAGGATAATGGGTGTTGTCTTTGAAAAGAATTTTGGTAACAGGTTGCGGCGGTCCTGCCGGCGTTAATTTTATCCGCTCTCTCAGATTCTCAGGAGAGAAAATGTTCATTGCCGGAATAGACATAAACAAATATCATCTCGAATTACCTGATTTGGATAAAAGATATCTGTCAACCTCAAAAAATACAGATCCGTCTTACATAGAAAAAATAAATAAAATCATAGCGGAAGATGGTATAGATTTTGTTCATCCGCAACCTGATTCAGAAGTCGCTTTTATTTCTGAAAACAGGGAAAAATTGGATGCAAAAACCTTTCTCCCCAGTAAAGATGCTATCAGAATATGTCAGGATAAATTTCAATCTTCAAAGATCTGGCAGGAACACGGAATCCCTGTCGCCTCAGCGATAAAAATTGATTCTGAAGAAGACCTTGGAAAAGCTGTTGAAAGGTTCGATTACCCTTTCTGGCTCCGGGCAAAAAGCGGTGCGGGAGGACGCGGCAGTACGCTTGTTGAGAACATGGAAACAGGGATCGCATGGTTGAAATACTGGCGTTCCCGCGGAAAGAAATGGCAATTCATTGCAGAAGATTATCTTCCCGGCCAAAATGTGGCTTTCCAGTCCGTTTGGAACAAGGGAGAAATAATATGCTCACAGGCAAGGGAAAGGGTTGAATACATTTACCCGTACCTCGCCCCATCAGGAATCACCGGGACGCCTTCGGTTGCAAAGACCGTTGCAGATGAGGAGATAAACGATATAGCGACAAGATGCGTAAAAGCCGTCGATAAGAATGCAACAGGAATTTTTTGCGTGGATTTGAAAAGAAATGAAGCAGGGAAACCTTGTCCTACGGAAATAAACATTGGAAGGTTCTTTACGACGAGTTTCTTTTTTACAAAGGCAGGTGTTAACATGCCTTATATCTATGTTAAACTCGCATTTGGAGAGGATATTCCCATACAGAAAAAATACGATTGTATAGGAAAGGATGTTTATTGGATAAGACACATGGATTCAGGTCCCGTCCTGATGAAAGAAGGCGAATGGAGAAGCAATGAAATTTGATGTGTACTTATCTAAAAAATTAGGAGTGATAATGCCATTAAACCGCAAATAAATTCAATCGCCCAGAATTCCAAAACGAGTTGTTTTTCCGTTGTTTTCCCCAGATTCGCAAGGATGTAATAAAGATTATATACATATTTTCTGCTGGGCGGTTTCAAATATCCGTTCTCATCCACTTTTGCGAATTTTTCTATAGGCTTCCCCCTCAGTATATCTGTGGTCGTTATTATGCCGTTTATTATGAACGGGATGAGAAGTATAATTCCAATAACTTCAAGGTTTGCCATTATAGCTGCAGCGGCTATTGAACTTCCAACAATAAAAACTCCGGTATCCCCCGGGAATATCCTTGCCGGGTATTTATTGTAATATAAAAAAGCAAGAAGAGTCCCGGAAAGACAGAACAAGAACACAGCTACTATATTATTACCCGTTATAAAGGAAGCTGTCCCCATGAACATGCATGAAATGAAACCGAGCCCGGATTCAAGGCCGTTATAGCCGGCAAGAAGATTGAAAGCGTTTGAAACCACGGTGACGCCGAGCGGAATGAGTATCAAGGGATAAAATATGCCGAAATCCACGGGACCGGCAAACGGGATTAACATTGTATGGTGTCCTGCCTGGATTATCATTAAAGGTACTGCAGCAAACACAGGAAGGATCGCTTTTATTCTTTGGCGAATACCTGTCCTGTCGTCTATTACCCCTATCAGGGCGGCTATGATAACTGTTGACAGAATCGCTGAAAATTCTATTATATTATTTATGAAATAATAAATGACAAAAACAAAACCTATAAGAAATCCTATGAATATCGGTATCCCGCCCATTTCCGCGACTTCTGTTTTCTCTGGTTTATGGACATCAAAACCTGTTATTCCTCTGGCTTTGAATTTTTTAATAAAATACGGTGTAATTATCAATGTTGCAAAAAACGATATCAATGCCGGTATTATTAATTCCGTGTTCATTTAACCACTTCAATACATCGTGACAGATTTTCGTAAATTTCGGTTGCACCGTGTTTCTTTAAATCCTCTTTTGAACCTGCTCCCGTAAGGACGCCTATGGCTTTTGAGCCGAACTTTTTTGCCGCTTCCATATCGTGTGTTGTGTCTCCTATAAGAACTATATCATTTGGATTTACATCAAAAATTTGCGTGATTATAGATATTCCTTCAATGGAGGGTTTTAATTTTTTGACATCATCAACCGATATTATCATATCTATATAATCATTTAAATCGAATTTAATGAGAGCTCCTTCTATGCATTTCTTCGTGTTGGATGAAAATATTATAATTTTTTTCTCCCTTTGTTTCATTTTTTTAATGAAATCATCAGCGCCTTCAAGGAGTTCGCATCTATCTATACTTTCAAGTTCATAACGTTCTATTATATTCATAGCTGTCTGGAACGCTTTTCTTGATTCATGCTCTGAAACTCCGGTTTTTATAGTTTCAAGGCAATCCTGAATTGTTTTATAAAGCGGCCGGAATTCCTTATCAATTCCATACTCCAAGAAATGCTGATGCAGCACGTTTCTCATGGCGGGATAATCTATTGGAAGCCTGACAATCGTGCCGTCTAAATCCAGTATCAAAAGAAGAGCATGCATGTTATCATTTTAACGTTGACATTAAAAACGATTATGATGATGGAATATCGACTTTATATATTCTTATTGCCCCGTTTTCAAACACCTTTTCAAGGCCATCAAGCCCGAACCCGTCCATGAACATTAATCTCGTAAAGATTGTAAACTCCGCCTCGGGCGGGATATAAAAAACTCCAAATTGCGTCATGGCAATACAACCAGGGATCGTGTCGCTTGTCACGTTCCCGAAGTTTAATATGCCTTGTGTTGTACAGATGTCGTTTACATATAATCTCTGGAAATACTGGCCACCTTGTTGTACAAGGAATACCGGCCTTCCCTCTATTGATCCTGCAGAATTGAAAGGTACCCATAATTCGTAGGGGGATGCTGAAAACTGGTAAATGGTCTTGTTATCTTTCTGATAACTGCCCGCATTTCCAAACTGCATAATGCCAACTATCTGGTTACCGCGGGAAGCTATTTTTGAAATTGCTCCGTATTTCGCCGGGAGGGTATAATCCATTAAAATATAATCCACTTCATAACGGGTTAAGAACGGATAATGACCGGACCAGTTACTTGCGTCGTCGGTGAACCATTCCGCTATCTTATAGTTTCTTGCACCATACCTCCCTTCTGTATCACCGACGTTACCTCCATCCGCGATGGAAGGTCTGTTTCCCCTTGTCTGGAACCAGTAACCGAAATCCCACCAAGAAAGTATTGAAGAATTTTCGGGCGTTTTCTCTTTCATGAAAGTCATTGCTTCATCAAAATAATTGTTATAAGAAGGTCCTATTGAATTTCCAAAAACATAAGCAGAGCTTGTATTCACTATCACTGCAAGGATTATTATTATTCCTACTATAACACCGACTATATTTACTTTTCTTTTAAGCTGTTTTATATCAATATCCAGTCTTATTTTAGATGAATAATTAGCGAGTTCGGCGAAGAAGAATCCTGCAGTAAGAGCAGATGCCGGCCCAAGCAAGAACATCAAACGCACAAAACCTAAAGTTGCCCATACAGTAGTCAAAAGCCATATGAGGGGTATTAAATAGATGACATCCTTTGTCTTGTAAATTTCATAAATAATGAAACAAGATCCGAGAATCATCAGCATCCATACACTGAAATAATTTGTAATGCCGCTGAGTTGGGGTATCATTCCGGCAGAGAATTTTGAACTGAACATTCCCATGATATCGTCCCATGTCCCCGGAGCGTTTTCTGCGACTGTTGTTCCTATAACACCTTTCTGTAACATTATCGTGTATACTAATCCCGTTATTTTATCCCACAGGAATTTGGATTGCGTGGAACCTATTAACAGGCCCACGAAAGAAACCAAGCTGAGTCCCGGAATGAGATAAATTGTCTGTTCTTTCTTAACAATTTTATATTGAACCAAAAAATACCTCAAAAGCAGCAATATCAAAACCCCCAAAGGAACCAGTACTGTTATTCCTGTTAAATCAATTCCTCTCGGTGTCATCAACGGGAACAATATTCCCAATATTGATGTGGGTACATATGCCTTGAAAAGGCCGTCAGAATATTTGTTCAATAAAAGGAAAATGAACGTGGCAAGTGCAAAGAAAAGTCGCATATACTCGGAACCGCCCCATGTAATTGACATTATGCCTATAGAAACGCCTCCCAAAATGCCGTATTTCCATGAATTTTCCTTATAGGCCTTAATAAAGAAATAAACACTAAGCAACATGAAAGGCGCTCCGCCCGGCTCTTTTTCGAAGAAGCCTGCAGATGTTCTGGATATGAAACCCGGGATCGTTGCAAGGAAGAACGCAGAGAACAAACCGGCTTTTTCATCATTGAAAAGTTCTTTTCCTATGAAATACATTACGACAACGGCCAAAGTTCCCATAAGCGGTGAATATATGAAGGCGAAACTGAAAAATGCGACCCCGAATGGCTGGAAAAATATTATATACATCAACACCGGTATATAGAATGGCCCCGGGAATTCGAACTGTTTCGTGGGTAATCCGTCCGGGTAATATCTCAGCGTATCCAAATCGGGTAATTGCAGATTGTTGGCAAGCATGTACTCGCCCATTCTATATATATAGAATGGGTCAAGGGCCTGCAATTCTCCGTATTGCGAAGGAATGTATCTAACACCAAAAGCCATCACCAATATGACTACAAGTAAAAGATAATACCACTTCCTTATTAGGAAATGTTCTATTTTCTCTTCTTTCGTTTCTTTCCGGAATGGATTTTTGAAAATATTTTTGAATGATACCATTCTATCGCCCGACATAACTGAAGTTGTAAGATTTTATGATCTATAGGATTTATTTATAGTGTTTATATAGTAGGTTTTGTTTTTTTGTGTTT
>CAZKOV010000047.1:0-8437 GCA_964554465.1 uncultured archaeon | reverse complement strand
GATCACATGCTGATGTCACTGACTGACGGCAAGAAAGTCCACGCAACACAGGATGTCGTGTTCTGGGCGAACTCACCCCACGCCGTTAAGAGCATGGCAGAGCCCGTATTTGCGCAGGCTGTTAAGAAATAAAACTGTCTTAAATTCCACACCCCTTAACATCTTTCTTATTTATTTTTCATTAAGAGAGCAGAAGGTATATACCAACCAAAACCATTATTATACCGACAATTATGGTCCCAATGCCGATTTCCTCTGGCTGGTGCGTTATTACGTTGGGACCAAGAAGTACGAAGAAACCGCCTAAAAGTATGAGAATGACTCCCAGAATCTTAAGCAGCAGCCATATTAACATGCAACTCATTTATAATTCTGGCGGCAAATATATAAAATAATCATTAATGGTGATTTTATGGCGTCTTTTGCAAGAACGAAAATGACATTTCAGGATGACTGTTATCCGGACAAACCCGAAATCCCGGCAGTCAACCTCGTAGGAGCTAACGTTCCGAAACTCTATCATATAGTCTATGATGCAATGAAGAACAGTTTTAACGTGCTGGACAATGAAATTGAAGAAGAGGATTATACATGGGGAAAAAGCGGCGACAAGGAAAAATTCAGCGTCAGATGGTACGTTCACAAGGATGTGGATTATTTTACTTTCTTCTATCTTAGAGTGGATCTGAAAGGTTCGGGGAACGAGAACACGGGAAAAGCGAGCATCAAGATAAAATCTATTATGAGGACAGCATTCCCCCAAGATACATTATGGCAGAGATCCCTCCTTTATGAAATGATGAGGACCTTCTGGCACAGGACTTTTTATCATAAGAAAAGGGTGCAGTATTTAGTAGATTGCAGGAATATAACAAGTCATTTCATGAAGATGGTTGTCAAGGAATTCAGAGAGATAAACGAGATGAATGCTGGTATCGCTAATGCACCCAGATCTGTAAACACAGAAGCTAATGATTCAGTTCCACCAGGAACCGTTATAAGAAACAAGGATATGGACACTTCGAATAATTAATTCCAACAACAGGCAAAATAGGTAGGTCAAATGGTAAAAGTCAGAATAGTAGATGATTGTTTTGCACCAAGGAGATTCAAGATAGTTAATTATGAAGGACCCGATCCCTTTAAATTCTATGGCAAGGGAACAGAGTTGTTAAAAAAGATATTCGAGGTAAGCACATCTAAAACAGGGGAACCGCGTTTCATGTGGGACTGGACAGGCGATCCGGTTCAGCTCTTTTCCCACAGGGTCGCGAGGAAGCCTCTCAGCTGGTTCACAGTAATGTGGTTTTCAATACGCGTCGTGGGCTTCAAATACAAAACAAAAAACGAAGGAAACTTCAGAATGGAAGTCGAAGCGATTCTGGATCATGGTTATAAAAGAGAGAACTGGTTCGTTAGAATACTTTTATGGATATACTGGTACGCGTTTTATCAGAAAACAAGACAGATGCACCTCGCAATGTGCCAGGATTACGCAGACAGGTTTATAGCAAAGATAAAGGAAATGTACGATATAAAAGGCACAAAGGAAGAATAAAATAATTTCAATTTTTACCCTCTTTCAAGCGTTTCTTCATCAAATCCGGGATATTCATATTTTTCCGAGACGTTTTGCGATTTCTTGATTATGAAAACCACAACTATGGCTATCACTATTATCAAAGGTATGATAACGAGCAGCCAGTTGAATTCCGCTGTTTCATCTTCCTGATATTTAACAGGGGGTCTGGAAGTCGTTTCATTTTGATCATTTTTATCTGTTGTTTTATTTATATTGCCCTTTTTTGCCTCTTCCAGCGATTTCTTGAAATCTTCATAGCTTCCGAGTTCTTCCCCGTAATCAAGATTTTCCCTTTCTTCCTCCCAGTCATTGAGCTTTTCCAATACAAACGTCTCAGTATCCTTGTCGCCGCTTTTTCTTGCATCTTCTATTATTTCTTCGGCCTCTCTTTTTGCGTCGGAAAGAAGTTCTCCGAATGATATATAGGCCGTTGTTGTATGCTCTTCGTTCTTATCAGAAAGAATATCGAAATTTATTTCATAGAGCGTATCCTTACCTGAAGCGGGAACCGCGATAAAATCTATTGACGCGAAACTGTTTTGCTTTATTCTCACTTCCTTTTTCTGGGGTGAAATATCCATTCCGGGCTCGGAAGATGCACTTATGGAAAAGTTCATCTCTTCCTCGTAATTAGTGATAAGAAGCTTCAGGCTGATGTTACTGGCATCTTTTATATTAAGATTTTTCGGAACCACATTCGCTACAAAACCAGTACGTGTTGCATTTTGGGAAACTTTGACCCTTCCTATAACAGTGCTCCTGCATAAATCCAACTCGCAACCTAAAATATGTGCCCTCAAAATCATGTTATATGTTCCTTCATAATCAGGAGCCTTCACACTGAAACTCTTGGAGTTCATGGGATTTGCAGGATCCGCCGTTGCAGTCCATTTACTGAGATCGTTATCCATATCCGTTTCCATACTGAACTGTATCCTTATCTTAGCGTAGGAGGTGACGTAAACAGAATTTTTTATTACCTCTCCCGGTCTGGCCTCCATGTAAGGATACCTGAACTGCGCATCAAAAATATCGGCTCTGTTATTGAGAAGATCGCATATGTTCGTATTTTCATCAGCGTTATCCGCTGAATCCACATCTTCGTAATCAGTTATACAAACACCGCCTTTAACCCCTTTACTTAATCCAAGCTCATTTGAAGACAGGTTTAATTCATAGAATGAATAATCACCTTCCTTCAGTCCTTTATGATAGAAACAAACGGGAACTCGGGTGAGCATACCCGGATTTATTACAAATTCATTTTCTGTTGTGTCTATCCAGGGGCTTTTCTCTTTGTCTGAAAATATTATAGATGATATCGAGGAATCAACGGTATTCACATCGAGATCCTGTGGCAGATTTACGAATATGCATGAATATGTCCCGTTTTCCGATACAGAGAAGTAATTGTTATCTTCAAGAGCAGCGGCTGATGCTATCAAAAGAAAAAACGGGAGTAATGTAATCAAATAAGAAAATTTCATATGTTATAATTATTGGAGCTCCAATATATAGTATAATTAGTACTCCTCCGGTGCCTCTTCTTCGTCGCCATAATTGTCTTCTTCATATGCTTCCTGTTCAGGACCCTCCGACCCGACGGCTCTGGACCTCAGATAGATAAAGGCACCGGCACCTCCCACTATAATGATAACTATTACAACGATTATTATTATCATTGTAAGATCCCCACCGGCGCTTGCACAGTTACATGGAGGGCAATCTGAAGATCCGCCATCCAAAGAGCTGCCGTAATTGGATAATATGCTTCTTACTGCCCTGAGTTTCTCGAGCTCCTCTTTGGCCTCTTTATAATTACCAACCGAGACATCACTCTCGGCACTGCTGATATAATTCTCAAGTTCGCTGTACAGATCATAACCGAGTTCATCTTCGTAAAGCTGGATATTTTGTCTTTCTGTATCTATTTCTTCAGATACATTTCCAAAAACCTCGAGATTAAGGATTATAAAGGAACTTCCTTCGGATGTGGAAATCTTGAGTTTACCCGTGTACGTTCCTGTGTATTCAGGAATGAAACTGAATTCAGTGTTTTCTGAATCACCGACGTCTATGGAAAGAGTATCAAGCGGAGGCGAAAAAGCTGCGTAACTTAAATCGGAATTGTCGCTTGAATAGTCAGATGTGAATTCATATGAAAACCCGTCAAGAGTCTGATTATGCTCGTTCGTCATTCTGAGGGAAAGGCTGGCTTCTTCATCAACAACATATCCCCCCGACCACGAAACTGGAGATACCGAGAATGCACCAATTCCCTCCGAGGGTGGGCAAGGAGGACAATCCACAGCTCCGCCTTCCGGTGTTGTGATGACGATTGGTATTTCTGTTACAGTTCCATCGCATTCAATGAAGACCGATCCTAATATGTCTTCCATAACACTATCGATTGTGATACTCATAGCAGCGGTATCGCCGGCCCCCAGAGTAGAAGTATCCAAATTGACATCACCTGAATAAATTCCACCTGAAGTGGTTACAGTCATGGTTACGGATTCCTGTCCTGTATTTTTTAAAGATATATTTTCTGAAAAATCCGATCCGGAAGCAACGATCTTCTTTATTTTGGAAGGCGTGGCCTTCACGAGTCTTGACAATGTTATTACTTTGTATTTTAGAAGATCTCCGCTTTGTACAGTAACATTATAATCACCATCGGGCCACGATGTGTCAGGTCTGAATATGTATAAGAATTCCTCATCAGCAACACCAACCGTTGTGGATTTTGCAATGCTCCCGTTAGGATAATATATTTTGATTTGAACAGAATCATCACCGGATAAACCCGAAAGGTTGATATCCTCCCCGAAATAAAATTCATTTTTGCAGCAGCTCAGTGTCAGAAGATCTATTTTTGGAATGGTTATCCTGTCCATCTTTCCTCCGTAATCCTCTCCTTTTCGCGCAACTGATGATATATAATAAATTCCCGACGGAAGACTCAGTTCAGCATAGAATCCGGGTGTAGGAGTTGTGTTGAATTGGGTTGGCCTGTCATTAAGACCGCTGAGTATTTTCATGTTTTCATCATAAACAGAATATAGTATATTATCTACTTGAGACTGTGTCATGTAATACGCAAGGAGGACAATGTTCTTATTTCCCTCTTTCAGGTAAGGTTCTCCATTGAGAACAATATCACCGAGTTCCACGACTTTGGAACCGTTTACATATTGTTGCCTGCCCTGTTCGTCTGAAGCCGTTATGAATGCTTCTACAAGCATCTGACCCGTTCCCATGAAAGGCGTGGGACCACATGTGGCATTCTTATCAGTATTTGAAAAATAACAGATACCCTTGCCGTTTATTTTCGGAAGCTGTCCCATTATATAATTGCCATCCATGTTCGGATTATAGACGGACCAAGCCATCCTTATGGGAGTCTGCGTGGTCATGGGATCGACTATCATGACAAAAGATGAATTAGGCGATAACGAATTCGGGAAAACAGTTATACTGGGTTCCGGAAGAGCAGAAATCATTCCAATACCAATTAAAACAAGCAAAACCGTTAAAATGAGCACCGAACAAATATTTCCTTTCATATATACTAATTCTGGAAGGCCAAATAAATAGGTTATATGAATAAATAATAGTAGTAATGATATTATAGGTAAATAAATCAAATTTTCCCTGATAGAGGTGTGGAATATATGGATATTGAAAAATTACTCACGGATGCAGTTATAGTTGAGGCCGAAACACCGTTATCGAAAGTCATTTCAGCCATGGAAAGCGCAGGGAAACACGAGGCCGTTGTTATTAAGAATAACGAGTTTTCAGGAATAGTATGTGCAAAAGACATTCTTAAGAAACAGACGGGGAACCCTGACAAAGTCAGGATAGAGACGCTTGCAAGGAAAGTGAGCATTGGGGATAAAAACAGATCGATAGAAGAACTTGCGGGAATGATGCTTACAGGAGACTACTCGGAGATGCCTTTCCATTCAAATGATGGAATAAAAACGCTTGCAAAGACCACCATTATAAAATTTCTGAATAAAAACCTGCTCGCTAATAAAACCGCAAAAGATATAATGAGCGTGCCTTATTTTGTCAGCCACGATGACAATATAAAAAGTATAGAACACATGCTTCTCAATCTGAATGTTTCCAAAATACCAGTCGTTGATGACGATAATAAGACTGTGGGCATTGTTGACGGGCTTAACCTTCTTACTACAATCACCAAACGTAAAAAAGCACACGCCGGCGAACTTGACGGTGAGAAAAAAAGCATCGGGGGGGTTGAGGTCTCATCTTTTATGGACAAAGAGATCTTAGCGGTAACTGAAAATGAAAGTCTGGACTCGGTAGCCAAAAAAATGGCAGATAATAACGCTTCATGTATACTAGTTGAACGTGACGGACTTCTTACGGGAATAATAACGCCCAAGGACATCCTGAAACTCGTCGGTAAGCCAAACGAAGGTTTTTACATGAACCTTTCAGGCTATATGGCGGAGGATGAAATCGAAGCGGAGCATATCAAAGAAATCGCAAAAAAGACACTTGAGAAACTCGGTAAACTTGTGGACATGACATATGCCGTTATGCATATCGAAAAGCACGACAAAGGAGCGGTCAAATCGTTATTCACCGTCAGCGCCCGCCTCGGAACAAATTTGGGCCTTTTCACTGCAGATTACACCGACTGGGATCTTTCATTGTGCGTGAAGAAGGCGATGGACAAAATCCTTATGGGCGTTGAAAAAGACAAAGGTAAAAGAAGGACATTGAGGAGAACGAAAGGTTAGTCATAAAGTTCTTTTCTTATAACACTTCTTTGCAACATCCCTTATTATAGCTTTGCTTGCTCCTATATACTCAAAAGGATTTGTAATTTCTCTTATTGCCTGTGGGTCCAGCCTGTCCATAACTGCCGACTCTTTGAGAAGAACATCAGCAAAGAGAACGCGTTCCTTATATGCTTTCGTAGCGAGTTTCCCCATTAAATCATGGGCTTCATCCCTCGTCATAGGGTCTTGTGTTCTTCTTCTATCTGTCAAATATGTCATAACTTGTTGAGCAGTGACGACACCATAAGTCCTTTCCACTCTTTCTCTGCATCTAGCCTCATTAAGCCCTAAATGATAAACTGTAGACGCCATTCTACGTGTTACATGATCTCCCATCTTAAAAGTTGAAGGGAATATGTCCCTGTCAGAAGCAGAACCGGATAAATCTCTACTATATCTGAATTTACATGAACTTAAAGAAGTTACTATATTGCCTTTCATGAGGTTCGCATAAGATTCTGCCTGTTCCTCCGCTGTTGGGTTGCCTCCAACCATATCTTTATGAGGCATTGCTGATGAGCCTTTTCTCTTTTTTGGATTTGCGTCAAAAAAGATAGCAATATCGCTACCCTTTCCCAATGCAATGTAGAAAGCAACATTGTTCAAGGTTTCAGAAGTTCTTGCCATAGCATAAATTACATCAGTTAAAAATTCCCTGCCCGGAATCTGCGCATTTGCAATCATATGTTTTAATCCAAGTCTTCTGCAATATTCTTCCTGTAATTTTCTTCCATCTATACCTAAAGCAGAAGCTGAATGATGATTTCCTGTTGCATCAGCCCATTTACCCATCAGAGAATTTTTGTAGAGGTGTGCAAGTCTATTAAGATCCGACTGCAGCATCTCGGCATAAAAAACCAAAGGTCGTCCGGCAACAGTAGGGAGGGCATCAATCAAATGTGACGTATCCATATGAGGAACACCTTTCCACCTTACAGCCTTTTCAATTGTTATATCCCTAAGATTCTCCAAAGAACCCGTCACAATTTCAATTGATTTCTTTATTTGCAGAGCTTTCGCAGTTTCAGTTGTATCCGCGCTTGTTCGTCCTTTATTGATATGGGCAGCCGCTTTAGGACTTACCTTTTCACTCCAAGCACTATTAATGGCAATTACATCGTGCTTCTTTTTAGCTTCAATTTCTCTTATTCTGTCTGGATTAATTACACTCAAATTAGCAGCATTTATGAGTTCTTTAGCGTGTCCTGAAGGAACAATATCAGGATGCAAATCGCTCAGAGTACTGATAGCCTGCGATTGAGCGTCGAGGCTGTATTGGAAGGTCTGATCCGGCCCCCAGATCCTTATCATATCATTGGTTCCGTATCTGCCTAAATAAAGAAGTTCCTTATCGTGAACTGGGTCTACTCCTTCTGGCTTGGGCAATGTTTCTTCCATTTGCATAAAATCATCATGAATAGGGACAATTATCAATTAGAGATAATTTTTTTATTGCTTGCATGAACCAGAAGAAGAAATCCTAAAAACAGATTATCTCCCAAAGATATCTTCCCTTTTCTTCATTCTGGTCAGAATATCAGGGAGTTCCTTTATTTTCACTCTTCTTTGCTTTGTGTTGTCCCTGTCACGGATTGTACAGTCATCTTTTTCGAGAGAATCATAATCTATTGTAATTGCAAGCGGCACTCCCAGGGCATCATATATCAGATATCGCTTCCCGACGGACTGCTTTTCGTCATATTTGACATCGAAATCCATTTTTATGAGCGAAAAAGCCTCTTTTGCTTTTTTATCTAAACCATCCTTTCTTACAAGAGGAAGAACAACTGCATCGTATGGTGCAAGATGCCGCGGAAGCGAGAGCAGAGGTTTTCCGTCGCGTTCCCCGAGGGCAACTTCAAGGGCAGCGTAGAAAGTCCTGTCCAGACCGATTGAAATTTCCCAGACATGAGGAATGAATTTCTTTTCATCTTCCGTGATGCTCAGATCAGTTCCCGAAACTTCTGAATGCGATTTCAGATCAAAATCAGTTCTGTAATTGTTTGCGACTAATTCAAGCCATCCTGTCGAAGTC
>CAZKOV010000046.1:0-8500 GCA_964554465.1 uncultured archaeon | reverse complement strand
ACTGCAGCATAATGAGGTCGGAATGGGGAGGCACGGATGAATACTTCATCTATAATAATGAAAGCAACAAACTTTTCAGGAATTATTCCAGCTGCAACCTGACAGGAAATGAAATCAATTATTCCATAGGCGATAACATAAACATATCATTGGATGGAACAAATTACACAGTAAAATTCCTTGGTGCTGAAATATACTCCCTGACAGATTGCGGCGGATCACCGTGCTGGCATGCCGATTTCGGAGTGCCGGGTATCAATGAAACGACTCTTCCTCCGATGAGAAATGACAGCACCCAGAATATTCAATTCCCGTACGAATGGGGATTCATACATGGCATAGACATATTTGGAACAACATATGATGTCGTTATAGGGAATGATCCAACGCTTTCGTACCCGATGATAGATAACTGGAATATGAATGAATATGCAAAGGTAGCAATGTTTACTGCAAACGGGAACTTTACAGATAAGTCGCCTGTAATGATAGGCGAAAACTTCACAGACGATTTGTACCTTGCAAAGGTCGGACCCGGTCTATGGGAAGGGATAGAAGTGGGTAATTTTACATCACTAACATCACTTTCTCTTCCGATGTATCCGGGTGTTGATGCCCGTTTATTCGATGACACGGACAGTTATTTTGGCATAATAAATGAAAGCGCGCTTGACATAGACTTTAACATGGACGGAGAGAAAAACGTGACCTATTATGTAATTACATATGATGGCGAAGATGATGGCCTTCCGGAAGTCAACAGGTTCCTTCTTGATGACGATTTGAACATAACAGAGGAATGGTGGAGCAACAATGCCCGGGAAGACACGGTCTATGCAGACTTCTACAGCAACGAAACGGGAATAAGGGAAAGCATGAACAGTCTTCCAAACAGCATCTGGAAGGGGAATGCCAGATTTGGAGACACGAGCAACTGCACATCGGAAGAATGTCCTGAGTGGGAGATTATAAAATACAACGGAACTGACATGCTGCTGAAAAAGAACAAGTGGAACTTCAACACGACGGATAACGTGACTTTTATAATAAGGTCATATGAATTCAATCAAAGCGCAATCACTGGCGCACAAGTGACTTTAGAAAGGATAATGAGAATGGGTTTCATGGGCGCGCAGGAGCTGGACGAAGGACAGGATTATTCAGTGCAAAATGTTATAAGCACCACGAATCAGGACGGTTATGCAATATTCCGCATAACACCGAATACAACGTGGCCTGAAGCCGAATACATGACATCATTCGTCGTGAATTACACAGGCAAGATAGAACGCTCCGAAGTGTGGTTTAGAGTAGGACAACAGGAGATGGAGCCATAAACGAGGTGATTTTATGAGATACGGAATTGTTTTGGGTTTTGTGCTGGTCGCCTTGTTAATGGCGGCTCCAGCAAGTGCCGCGACCGTTACGGTCTCGCAGGCGGGTGCCGATAGCGGCAGCGTTATGAAAGGAATAGCTTTTACCATATCAGTCACGGGCCTTTCAGGTTCGGGGACGGTAAGCCTGACAAATTATCCTTCAGGATTTTCAGTCGACGAGGAGTACTCAAAATCATTCAGTGACGGAACAACAAGCGTTACATGGACGACAGCCACGATAAACCAGAAATATGAATCAGCTCAGAAAATCACTGTTACTATAGATACATTAGGCTCACCGACAACAGCTGATTCCAATTCGTTCACAGTGAAACTTCCGCCGTCATTGGTTACATCACTTAGTCCAAGCTCGGTATCAGATAATCCGACAGGTTCGCAGACATTCCAGCTGACTATGCAGAACTGGGGAGAAACAACAGCAAATGACGTTTCTGCATCAATCTCACTCCCAACCGGTGTAACAACGAGCAGTTCCGAAACACAAACAAAAAGCACACTTTATGGTGGAGAAGGAGGAAGCGGTGAAAGCTGGGGAATATCATGGGTTATGTCTTATGGCACAATGGCTGCCGGAAGCAAAACCATAACAATAAGCGTTTCTGCATCCAATGCTGACACGACAACAATAACAAGATCATTTACAGTGACCAGCGGAGGAGGAGATGATACGCTGACCCCAGGAGGACCCGGATTTAGTGGCGGCCCGACTCAGAACGTAACAAATGAAACAATCGAAGATGATGGAAGTGTTACAAAAACATACGAGGTTCCAACCGTGGATCTTACAGACAAAGGTGAATTGATTTCCGTGTTAAGTGATATCTTGGGAGAAATCACCGAAGAGATGCAAAAATCCATTGAGCAAATTTCAAACCAGATAAAACAGGATCTGGGTCTTTCTAAAAATTTTAGGGCTGCTAACGGGAAAAGTACAATGACAGTTACAGTTACATACAACGGCGAAAAGACAGTCCAGAATCTTATAATATATGACAAATTGCCAAAATCGTTCGCAGAAAATACGGCGGATATAATGGTCTCTGCGCCGGGCGCTATCGTAAAGATAGTTAAAGAAGATCCGGAGTATGCATTCATTTATCCGGAAATGGATCCCGGTCAGGAAATTGTCATAACATACGATATAAACGAGGAAAAGAATTCAACAGTGATGGACGGTGTGTATACAGAGATTTATGCGGAATCATACAAACAGGAACGCTTATGCAATCCCGGCCTCAAGAGATGCAACGGGGACGCTCTTGAGCAGTGTAACGTTGAAGGAACGGGTTGGATAAAGGTTCAGGACTGTTTATACGGGTGTGATAGCGCCACACTTTCATGCAAAGAAAGCTCCACAACAGGGGCGGTGACTGCCGAACCTTCCATAGAAGGCGATTATACGATGCTGCTTGTTGGTGTAATAGTGTTAGTCATAATAGTGGCATTAACCGGAGTCTTCATGAAAAAGAGAAACAAACAAAATTCCAAAAAACCTCTTTTTTAATTTTATATTCATTTCCAATGAAACATGACAGTAATCAGAGCCTATCATGTTCTATTAAAGGAATTTCATGAAAATAGATAAATGTGTTGATTTATTAATTATATTCCTATTCTATAACCGATGAAATATAAATTCCCAAAACTTGACGGAAAAGCAATTCTAGCTCCGATGGCCGGAGTTACGGACGTCTCTTTTCGAGTACTTGCGAAAAGATATGGAGCTGCAATGACCTACACGGAATTTGTTAGCAGTGCCGCCATAATGCATGGCAGTGAAAAAACCATGAGACTTGTCCAGAGCGCTCCGGAAGAAAAACCGGTTGGTGTTCAGGTATTCGGACAAGAGATAGAAGAAATTGTCGGAGCAGGCGAAATGTTGCAGGAGAGGTTTGATGTCATCGATATCAATTGCGGGTGTCCTTCATTGAAAGTCGTCAAAATAGGAGCCGGAAGCGAGCTAATGAGAAATCCGGAAAAGATAGGAAAAGTCGTGAATAAACTGGTTTCCCTTGTTAACAAGCCCGTTACAGTCAAGATCAGAAAAGGAATTGATGAAAAACATGTCAACGCTCTGGAAGTTGCAAAGATAGCAGAAGATGCAGGAGCATCTGCAATAACAATTCACGGAAGAACTCAAAAACAGGATTTTTCAGGAAAAGCCGACTGGAATGTTGTTAAAAAAGTCAAGGAAACTGTAAATATCCCCGTCATCGGGAACGGTGACATTACGACACCTGAAATTTTCAAAAAAAGACTCGAAGAAAGCGGGGTCGATGCAATAATGATTGGACGCGCGACGCTTTCCAATCCCTATATTTTCAAACAGATAAATGATTATATGGAAACAGGGAAATATGATAAAAAGAACGGAATAGAGCAATTTTTCGAATATATCGGGATAACCAAAAAATACGAAGTTCTTTTTGAAGTCATAAAAAACCACGCAATATGGCTGACAAAGGGTATACGGAGTGGGGCAGAAATAAGACGGCAGATAACCACATGCAGGAACCTGAAAGAATTGGAAGAGATAATGAGTTCTTAACATTTAGCAACAATAAGAGGCACAAACATCTCTTCTGACGAAACACCGCCATGATTCCCTTTCTGGAAACCTTTCTTTTCGTTGGGCAGGAAATCTTTTATGAGATAAGTCTTTTTAGGAATCAGTACATAATCTCCGACACGTTCACCAAGTTTTTTGTTTGGGGTGTATAATCCGAAAAAATTCTTTTTGATGAGTTCTTCACTTTTGAACATCCACACCTTCCCTGAAAGGTTCCTTTTGGCATAGCTTTCAAACTGTTCGGTTTTGGATGGCCTGACATAACAAAAAGCAAGACGGGGTTCTCCGCAGAGAGGAAGCGTGAGAGTCTCAGCGAGTTTGGGATGATCTTCCAGTCTGATTAAATCGGATTTTTTTGAATCTATAAAGCCATGATCAGCTGTAATTATTATGGTAGTGTTTGTACCTTCAAGCGACTTGATTAACAACTCCAATCTCCTGTCAATTTCCTTAAAATGTGTATGTGAATTGGGGCTGAATGCACCGAATTCGTGACAGATTTCATCAAGTTTTGGCCAATAAGCATAGATGAATTTTCTTTTCTTATTTGAAAGGATAGTCTTCTTTATTTCTTTAAAAAAAGTAGTGATATTAGAATAGCCGCTACTTTTTGACTTTCCGCCGACCATTTTAGAATAATCCGTATTCGTGATGCGGCTGTGATTGATTGTATAACACTTAACTTTCAGTTTCTTTGAAAACGGATTGACATTCAATATTTGTTCGATTTTGATTCCGTTTTCACTGAAGGATAATCCGCCGCAGCGCGGATCAAATCTTAGCGGCCGGGAAACAACACCCAATTCCTTTAGCAGCATGAACCACCCCGTTACTGCATGTTGTTGTGGGGGAAATCCTGTAAAAAACGTGGTGATCGCGGACGCTGTTGTCGATGGAAAAACAGACGTTATTTTTCCTTTCAGGTTTTCCATACAGAACGTTCCTTTTCCGTATTTTTTGAGGAAATCATGTTTTTGGATTTCGAGAGTTCCTTCGGATTTAACTGTGGCAGATTTCTGTATTTCATGCTGGCTCCGCAAGCCCTGCCGATGGAACCCATAAGATTGACTATGCTGCCATCCCTGTAGTTTGGAAGTATCATGCAAATATTTGTGTTTTGTTTCGTTAAAAAGGTTGTTTCCTTTTGGATACTATATCTATTTTAGAACCCAAACCAAAGATTCATCATGAAATTATTTTTTATAGTCCTTGTATTGGCGCTTATTTTTGTTTCAGGCTGTATTAGTCCGCAGCCAATAGAATTAGATAATATAGAAATAAGAGAGTATCAGGGAGAAAAACTGTCATCAGTTAACGATTTCAGGGAAAATTCAATTAAAGGGTCTCAATACGTTCCTATTGAAAATTATACCTTGGAAATAACGGGTCTGGTTGAGGAATCCGTTTCCCTTACTTATGAAAAGGTTCTGAACAGGCAGAAATATTCAAAGGTTACTACTTTATACTGTGTTGAAGGATGGGATGTTACCTTATTCTGGGAGGGTGTGCTTGTCAGAGATTTATTGTCTGAGACAAAAGTCCTTCCTGAAGCGAATACCGTTATTTTCCATGCCTATGACGGATATACGACTTCATTTCCGCTGGATTATATAGTTGATAACAATATCATGCTCGCATACAGGATGAACAACGTAACCCTTCCACCGGAAAGAGGCTATCCTTTCCAATTGGTTGCTGAAGAAAAATGGGGTTACAAGTGGATAAAATGGGTCACTAAAATAGAAATTTCAGATGATCCCGATTATAAAGGTTACTGGGAGTCAAGAGGCTATAACAATAACGGGGATGTTAAAGGACCAGTTTTCGAGTAAGAATCATTTATGCATCTGCGTTCAATACTGCATTTTTAATACCATCTATTGTCCATTGTTTTAATTCCGGATTAATTCTCATTATTTCAGGTATAATATCAGAGGGAATTTTCAATGTTTTATAAGGATGGCCATCATGACAATCAGTTGTCAAACCAAAGACTGAACCACTCTCTGCTGAATAATAAACATCTATAAAGGTTCTTTTCACCTGTTTTCCGGTTCTGCTCATATCTTGAACAGTTTGAAAATTCCATTCACTGATTATCGGATTTTTTCTTACCAATGCCTGAAATTGATGGTGAGTGAGAGGTATAATTGTAGCATTTTTATTTAAACGATCTCTATTTTGATTATAATGATGACTGCCCATCGTACAATAAACTTCATTTTTCTTTTTTGAACCCAAGATGTTTATATAACTTATGGAACTCATAGAATAAGCTTCATCTGTTAGTTTTATTAACTTTGCTTGTTCCAAAAGTTAGAATCTCCTTCCAAGCCCCCTTCTTCTCTTCTATAGGTATTATGTACCTCCTACTAGGAGAAGGTGCAGCTATATAAGGAATTCCGGCCTTTTCAAGAATTTCTCTCCTTTTCTTTGTCTGCATCATGAACTTGCTGCTAAGGATAATCTTTTTCAGATTAGGACATTCTTTTCTAAGGACGGATAAATCGTTATATTTCTCGTTTTTTATCTTGGTATCAAGACTCGTTTCCCTTTCACAGCTTTTTATGGCATCCCACAATCCTATTTTATTTTTCTTCAGAATAGAGATTCTTTTTTCGTAAGAAAGTTCATGAAAATCTGGAATATTCAGGCAATATCCCATTATTTCCCAGAAATGATTATTTGGATTTCCGTAATATTCCCCTTTTTCGAGGGCTATTGTGCTTGGAAATGTTCCCAGTATGAGTATCTCCGTATCCGGATGGACTATCCTTGGGATGCATTCTGGCCTTTTCGTGGATCCGGCTTTCATAGTTTCTCGAACCTTTGCTAATAATGTCATATATTAGATGTTCAACTTTTTCTGGTTTGCTTATGTAAAGAAGTTTTATATCAGGAGCCCTGTTTTCGGCTGTATGGAGTGTCATGTCACCTGCCCTGCATATCCTGTCCCAGATAGAAATATCTATCGATATATCGATTATATGATCGTAAGAAACCGCCTGACTCCTTATAACAAGGAATTCAAATTCCTTTATAAGATGCTCTTTATAGAAAATATATTCCGTGTTGTAAAAAACAATAATTTTCCATAGCAGGGGTATTAAAGCCATTGATATCGTAGAGACGGCAGCCAGCAGATAGAAAACCAATACTCCATATTGCATGAAACCTAATTTATAGCCTACTGATTCCGTTAAATAGATGAGACCGAAAAGTCCAACATTGATTAGGATTGAATATATAAGATTGCGCATGAACATCGGAATGACAGCATTGAAGATGTGAGGCTTTAAAACGAGAAGAGGTTTTTCTTCTTGTTCCCCTTTTTTGTGCTTCATATATTATTATTATAATTTTTTCTTATATCAACTTTCTTTATTTTTTAACCTCTTTCTGATATTCTATGTAAGAATAAACGAAGAGATAAGCTACGCCTAAAAGCACCGGTATGAGGAAGATGAACAATCCGTATTCCCCGAAAAATATACTGACTACCGCGAGAACACCGGCAACTTTGAATACAATTGAGCCTTTTTCATGTGTCTTTTTCCAGACGTTTTCACTTGAAAGTGTCCATGGGGTACGTATACCAATAAACCAATTGCTTTTCAGTTTGTCCATGACCATGCCTATATAATAGAATAATATCCCGAGGGCGGGCATGAGCATCTGGGTCATTCCGAATTGCGCTCCTGTTGCCCATAGGAGGGTCAGTATATATATGTAAAACAAGAATGCCAGTATCAGTATTATAAGACCATCATAGTATTTCCTGAATTTCTCAATGTTGGTCTTCTTCGGATCGATTACCGGGATGATTATAAATAACGCCAATAATCCGAGAGATATGATCGGCATGAGGAAAGCTCCCCAGAACTTGTCCATATAACCGTCAACCTGACCTGCCGCGTTCCAGTGCGAAGGGACCTCGTCAGGCAAATCGGGGTAAAATACAATTCCTATTAAAAAAGACAGAATGACTATACAAAGAGCAATCATAATGGATTTTTTCATATATTATTATTAGTTTTTTTCATATAATAAACTATGGAAGATTATATGAAGGAACGCCCCAAGAAGACAATTTTTCCCGAATCAAAACAAAAACAACTTCGGGAAAAAGTCCAGAAGTATGTTCTTAAAATGCTTCTCCCGGATTCCGCGATAAATAAGATAATATTGTTTGGCTCTCTTGTAAAAGGGAATTTTGGAAGATATGAAAAATCCTTCAAGGGAAGGGATTTGTCGGATATAGACGTGCTCCTTTTTGTTGAAGAAAGTTTTGAAATTCCTAAAAACTGGAAACAGCAATATACACTGGATTTATACGATATCTATGATGCGGGAGATTTTGAAAACATATTGGTCCAGATAATGGTATGCAAAAAATCAAGTTATACAAACAAGGAACATCAGCAAAGGGCTGAACCTTGGGGCGTTCCGCTCCTTCTAAAATGAGCAAAAACAAATTTAATGTTTTATATAATAAATATTCTAGTTAAGTTATTCCAAAGAGAAAATTTTTCTG
>CAZKOV010000045.1:0-8563 GCA_964554465.1 uncultured archaeon | reverse complement strand
GTCGGGGGTTGTTCTTCTGAAACACCGAAAATATCCCTGAGTGCTTCTTCCAGCGTCGGCTGCATGCTTATCTTGTTCTCATATGCAACTATGACCCTCTTCAGCTCTGGGAGGGTACCTCCCGCTGTTGCTTCAAGGAATATGGGTTCGATGTAGAGTATCGAATTTTTGACAGGTATTACAAGAGTGTTTCCGCGGACAACGCTTGAACCGGACTGGCTCCAGAGGGTTATCTTCTGTGAGATTTCAGTGTCCTGGTCTATCCTCGCTTCTATCTGCATGGGTCCGAAAGCCAGCTCCTGTTTCGAGAACTGGTATATCTGGACTTTTCCGTAGTTCGGGTCATCAGAACGCGCGGCCATCCATCCTATAAGGTTCTGCTTGCCTCTGGGAACGAAAGGCTTTATCAATGAAAATTCCTCCTTTTCATTGCCCGGCAGCTTGGTTATAATATAATAAGGCTCCACCATTCTCTCGTCCCCCCTGTATATTTCATTGGGCGTTATCCAGACGTCTTCCTTGTTGTAAAATACACGCGGATCAGTCATGTGATAGGTCGAATACAGTTCGGCCTGGATGCTGAAAAGTCCTTCCGGATAACGGACGTGGATCTTTATTCCCGGGTCCATTTCCGCAAAGTCATGGAATAAATCCGGGAATATTTTCATGTAAGTCCGTATAACGGGATCCTCCTTGTCTATGACATAGAATTTTAGTTCCCCAGAATATGCATCTACTAAAACCTTTACCGAGTTTCTTATGTAATTTATCGATTCCCTTTTCCCGACCATTATCGGTTCCGAATAGGGGTAGTTGTTTGAAGATGAATATGCATCAAGGAGCCAGTAGAGCTTTCCCTCGGATATTAATATGTAAGGATCGTAATCATACTGGAGGAACGGTGCAATAATCCTGGACCTTGTTGTCGTGTCACGGTTTATCAGCAACCTGCTTTCAGGTGTTATGGATCCCGAAAACAGCATGTCGATTGATGCGAATCTCAATGCGAAGAGCAGCCTGTTCAGGCCTTCCGAAAGCAGTATGCCGCCGCTTCCTTCATAAGTGGTGTATATGTTCTGGCCGCCGCTCGGATAGTCCAGCTCCTCCGTTCCGGTCTTTACGATAGAATACTGATCAAGACCTTCCCCGAAGTAGATTTCGGGCCTTGAAATAGTGAAATAATCGGATTTGGGCGGGATATCCTTTATCAGGAATTCCGGAAGTCCCTCTTTCGTGACATTGTTTACGGGTATCATCACAACGCCGTATCCGTGTGTATAAACAAGGTGCTGGTTAACCCACGTCTGGGCGTTCTCCGGAAGGCTGTTTATGTCAAGACCTCTTGCGGAAATCATTACCTGCTTCTGCTCGTTGTTAATATCATATCTCGCGACATCGACATCATAGAACCTGTAGTATGTCCTGAATAGCTGGAGCTGCTCGTAAGTCTGTGAAAGCGGTCTCCAGTCCCACAGGCGGATGTTGTCGATGGTCTCCCTGTTTTGTTCTATATCGTCTATCGTGAGATCGTATGATATCGGGAATTCGCTTACCTCGAACTTGTCAATGCCGTATGCCTTGTTAGTTAAGAGGATGTTTCTTTCAATGTAGGGCTGCTCAAGATTGAACTCGTTCGGCGAGACGACGAAAGCCTGTGTCACGCCCATTGCAACAGCACCGAGGATTCCTACAATGATTAGGAGGCCGATCCCTCCGAGGGCGACTTTCGTTCTGAACAGCTTGGCATTGGCAAAGAAGACCAAAGCGGTTATCACGGATATAACTGACATTATCTGGAGAACGGGAAGTCCTACAGCCAGATCAGCATATCCGGCACCATATACAGTTCCTCCCGTAAATAAGAGGCCCCACTGACCTAAAACAAAACCAAAAGAAAACACGAGGAATAATAACCCGAGAAGGACACTGAGATGCTTGTAGGCCAGGTCCGGGATCTTGTTCCACTTTATTTCAACGTTGGACTGCGGGGATTCGGTCAGGATATCGGCGGATAAGATTTCAACCTTCCTGATTGAATTTGAGCGGAACAGATAGACAATAAATGTGATTATGGTGGTAAGACAAAGCGTGACAAGCCCGAACACGTAAAGCATGCTATAGAAAGGCAGAGTAAAAACGTAGAAGCCTACATCGAGCCCGAAAACCGGATCGCTTATCCCGAAAGGTGAAGCGTTAAGATATGTAAGAACCGTCTGCCAGTTACTGAAGGATATGCCGATTATAACGGAGAGTACTAATAACACAGCAATAATAAAGCCCTTGCCCTTCTTGTTTTTCTTCCCGGTCAATTTGTAAGCAACCATCGTGTTGACCATTGAAAAAATCAGGAAGATCAGACCGAAGAACAGGCCGAGACCGATCGAAGTAAGAACGACCGTAAGAAAAACTGATTCATACCCGACAGAAGCAAACCATACCCAGTCGGCAAAAAACCTGATGAGGTTGGTTAAAGAAATTGCCAGAACAACAATGACAGCAATAAGGATATCCTTAAACCGCCACCCCTTCTTACTCATGGGATATTGTTGTTTTGATCTTTTAAAAAGCTGATTAAGAAAAAATTATTATGTTCTTCAAAAAGAAATGTTTTCATTGCAAATCCGAAATTCCGAAGGGAAAGGAGATAAAGGCAGATGTCGATGTGTACGGACTCGTCGGAAAACACAAGAGAAACTTCTGTTCAGAAGAATGTCTGGAAAAATACGAAGAGATAACTGCAAAGAAAATGTCAACGAGGCGTGACGGAGTTTGCATGAGCTGCGTTGCAGCAAGAAGATGAGTTATTATTTTTTAAGACTTGTTACGGTAATTTCATTTCCCAGTTGGGAAAGATATATTGAAGCTTTATGATTCATCTTACCACTAAACTGAAAATGTGCATATCCACTTTTGTCTACTTTTACAGTATCCGGATTAACCCCTAATCCCGGAGTATTTCCTATGTAACCCCGTAATTCCGGAACTCCTTTATTTCTGAAATTTGAACCTAGTCTGATATTACATCTATGCATGGGCATAATAGTCTCTGGTGCTTCAACTTTAAATAGTTATATTCATACCTTTTTAATATTTCATGATTTATGAAATTGTTAATAAAATAAAATATTTTCCTTTTGAAGTGATATATGTCTCATATGAGAAGAAATATCATTTTATAAAAATCGATATTGTTCCTTTAACTGCCTTTTACTTTCTCTCTTTTTCTTATAACAGGCTCACCGACAGTTTTTAAATAACTGAGGACATCGGATATTTTTTTCGATGAACCTGTAAAAGTAACACTTGCACACGTTTTCCCTATATTTACCTTTCCCGAAATCTGGCAATTACATAACCGTAGACTGTTAGGGATATAAGTTTCTGCAAACGTCTGGTGAGTTTGTAGTAATGTATCAGATAGATTTCTTTGATACATCATTCTTACAGTGTATCGGAATTGCCTGTTCATAGGAAAGTTTTTTAGAGAAATTTTAAAAACCATTATTGAGCCAGAACGGAACTATTAAATGGGGAATTATTTAACCGCCCTTATATCATAATATATATCATGGTGGCTTAGTTGGTAGACGAGTTTAACTTTTTCGACACGCCCGGTCCTTCAGAGGATGCGGCGGATTCGAGAGAATATAAGACCTACATACAGGAAGAGACGCTCAGGAAAGACAGGATGGAAAAGCTTTATGCGTTCTTCGGTGCAAAGCTTCACCTCAAGCCGCCCCAGGCGATTGAAAAAATGCTCAGCCAGAGCGTGATGTTCTCCCGGATGAACATAACGACCACCGATGTTTTTTCAGCGGTCATCGGAGTTGCCGGTTTGTTGTTTGTCATAGGCCTCATTGCATTTCCTTTTACACAGGGAAGCATGCAGTTGTTCCTTCTTCTGGTTCTGCCGGGGATAGCCGGATGGTATCTTTTCTCGCTTCCGCAATATAATGCCGACGTCCTGCGGGTGAAAGCTGCCGACGAATCCATCCAGATTCTTTTGTACATGTCCATCTACATGAGGATAGCGCCCAATTTCGAGAAGGCTTTGATGTTCGCCTCGAGATATTCTTCCGGTCCCATAACGGATGACATAAGGAAGATACTCTGGGACATCGAGATGAGGAAGCACGTGAATATCATGGACGCCATCTCGGAAAAAACCCCCATATGGGTCAAGTGGGCTCCGAATTTCGTCAAAGCGATGGACATGCTCTATCAGGTCCTTTACCAGCCGACTCAACAGGAAAGAGAGGAGACAATCTCAAAGACAGTCAATTTCATTCTCGAAAAGACAAAGACGGAAATGGAGGAATACGTGGAGAACGTGTATCCCAAGATAAGCATAATATACGCGATGGGGATACTGATGCCCGCGATGGGTCTTGTCATGTTCCCCGTCATATCCATTTTTGTCCATAACGGCGTTGAACCCACAGACCTTGCAATAGGTTATCTTGTCGTGCTTCCGGCTATACTTTTCTGGTTCATGCGGCGTATTCTCTCTAAACGTCCCGGAGCATTCAAGGCACCTGACATAAGCAAGCACCCGGATATGCCCCCGGAGGGTTATTACAAATTCACAGTGCCGAAAACCAAACCCCAGAAGAGTTTCATGATACCGCTCCTTCCGCTGGCGCTTATTGTCCTGTTAATAGTAATACTTCCCGGCATGTTCCATTTCATCAGGCTGGGTGGCGATTATGCGGCAGCGGTAAATCCGGAACTTGTAAAGAAGGTTGTTTACAGGGAATCGGAGCTGTATGCTCCTTCATGTTTCCAGTGCACCAACAAGGAATATGCAGACATGGACGCAAATTACGATTTCTGCAAGAACTGCGGATATGGGTTTGACAACGTTTCTTCAACCCTTTCTATAACCATAGCCTTTGTTATAGGGATAATAGTATATTTCTATGGAAGAAGCAAGCAGAAGATAAAACTCCGTAATATGATAAAAGAGATCGAGAAGAGTTTCCAGATAGGTTTATTCATGCTCGGAAGTTTTCTGGCAGAAGGAATCCCGATAGAAGCTGCCGTCGAAAGAAGCCTTGAAGAATCCAAAAGGATGGAGGAGAGTTCTCTCGTTTTCATGTTCTTCAGGAGATTATATGATAATATAATAAATCTGGGAATGACTTTCAAAGGGGCAATCCTTGACCCGACTTATGGCGTCTTGAAATACTTCCCGTCTCCCATGATAGGTGAAATCCTGAGGATAGTAATAGAATCGGCGGAGAGAGGAACAAAGACATCCGCTGAGGCGATGAAATCCATTGTAAGCTACCTCAACAATATGGATAACGTCGAAAACATGCTGAAGCGGCTACTGACGAAAGTCCGTTCGTCGCTGGAGATGCTTGCGCAGTTCATCGTACCGATGGTCACCGCGATAACGGCATCGCTTGGCGTTTTCATACTTAACATGCTCAAGCAGCTGGGAGAACAGCTGGATGAGCTGATGGAGATATTCAGCACAGGCTTTATGTCGGGAGGAAACGTCGGGGGCGTGACGGGAATCATGGACATGATCGTTGGCGACATGAGCCAGCTTATTCCGCTCACGGTCCTGCAGGGCATCATAGGCCTGTACTGCATCGAGGTTGTCATTCTTATTTCATTCCTGCTGAACGGCGTGGATAACGGTTTCGACACGGTTGCAAGGGATTATACAATCGGAAAGAACATGATAATAGCCGGAGTAATATATATAGGGACATTCCTAGTGGCTAGCTTCATATTCGGCGGCATAATAACTGACATGATACAGACCGGTGTGTAAGGTGTTTTAATGGATATAACAAAAGAGCTCATATCGCTGATTATGGGGATAGTTGTGCTTGTTGCGATAACAAGTTTTTTTTATTCCATGTATCAGCCGCCTGTAACGGGCGTGGGTCAGGAAAAATATCAGGCCTCCGAAGACATAGGAAGAGCGGTGTCAGCCTGCTGCACAAAGCACGCCGGGAGTTACAGGACATATAACGATGACTGTGAGCTCTTCGATGTCAACATAACTGACGGCAACGTAACAAAGGATATGATATCATGGTATGTATCTGAGGAATGTGAATTCGAGCTTGATGAAGACATAACGGGCGAGGGAAAGATAAAGATAACATATATGGGAAAGGAAAGAAAGGTCAGAATTACAGTAATAAACAATTAAAAACAAAATTATATCGGAGCGCATGCAAGGCGATTCAATACATTGCAGCGATATAATGGTGATATGATGCGGGGGATGACTTTTACTCTGCTGGCAGAGATAATTATAGGTGTTGCTTCGCTGTTAGTTCTTCTCCTCTTATTCACTCCCCTTTCCCAGTCGTTGCAGGACGGCTATTGTTATATGTATAACGGCTTTGTTGCGATTATCCCGTTTCCTGAAGAGTCGAGGCCGGTTCCCCCCGCATTCTGCCAGACAAGAGAAATGAAAACCTTTGAAAGGGTGAACATAAAGGATTCCAATGTGAAATCCGTTTCCGTCAGGATAGCTTCATACGCCCTTGCATGCTGGAAGATTTCGGGGGACGGAACGGAGGACGAAGACATAGTGTGTTTTGAGATATATCTTGATGAGGTGAGCGGGCAGGTGACCGGCAATGACGTCCTCAATGAAATACCCATTGAATACAGGGACAATTTCATATGGAGGGGAGACTCTGTAGGCAGCCGCTCAATACTTGCCGTCCATTACGATTATGAAGAAGGAAAGGTGATAATAGAATGAGTCTGGCGCTGGAATATCCCGTAAAAATGATAATACTGCTTATCGTGGTCATTGTCGCCATATCCCTGATAAGTTCTTTCTATCTCTTGGGAAGACAGGCCATAAACGACATAATCCCGGATAAAGACAAAGACGGTAACATAGTGGCCCAGAAAGTTGATCTTCCGGGTGTACAGGGGACGGCGGAAATCGAGAAGTTCTGCATGCTTTGCGATAAAGTAGTTAAGGAATACAATCCCGGGACAAACGCAATCTGTTATGTGATAAGTGGAAGCTTCAGTCCGGCGGATTTCCCTACAGATGTATGCAACAGATGGGACTGCTCTGACTGGACGACGAACAATATAATAATATCCTATGATTGGAGGAACTCAGAAATCGTGGTTGATTGCTGATGGAGACGCATTACATTGCCGGAATAATCATTGCTCTTGTTCTGATAGCAACAGTGGTTGCCATAATTTTCACTCTGGGGGAAAGAGTAAATTCAAACAACGACCCGACAGACGATTTAACCCGGTACGGAGATGTATTCGCACAACAGTCAGAGATTTGTGAAAAATACAATGTAACAGAAATCAGCGAGACTGATTTCAGGGTGATTCTCGCGACAATCCAGAAAACCGACTGCAATGACTTGGAGGTCACTTTGAAATTTTCAATGACGAAAGAGGAATTCGAACAGATGGTAGAAGATTTGTTCCCGGAAAACAAGGTCCCGGAAATAATATTCAAAGATGATTGTAAACCTTTGAGCGTTACGACAGGCTCTTTTATAGTGAGGAGCGGAAGCGGGCAATATTTATATCGTAAAGGGGATAATATTAACATAAAGGTGGTTGGAGTTTCAGAGAGGGATGTGGTTTTATGTCTGGAAATATGAAAGGTATGCAGGTTATCGAGGTTATTTTTATTCTGATCATAATGATCATTGTTACCGTCGTTCTGGTGAACATGTTCACCGAGATGATGGGCAGCGGAAAGCAAAGTTTGGCCGGTCAGTTAAACGACATACAGGAATATAACCAGGGCAAAGAAGCCATGCGAAAATGCAACGACGTATGTAATGATTTCAAGATGAGCGGCGATGATTCTGATGCGATCAAATATTGCATACAGGCAGTTGCCGTCGATGTAAGCGGTGACGGTGTAATTAAGGACATAGATAAAGGAAGTTTCGCTTTGATAGCTCTTCCTCCCGGACAGGACGAAGTGTGCGAAGAGCATATATACTGCCCGATGATTGGCGGTTCCGAGTGCAAGTACGGCTCAAGATCACTTACAATGGATAATTGTGAAGCAACATTATGCCGGTACTATCAGAAGAACGGCCTGACTGCTGAGCAGGCCGCAAAGAAGATTGACCAATTATGGAACATTGGTGACTGTGATCTTGGCGATTCGAACTGGGCGGGATGGATAGGTTCCATGTGCGGAACAAACATAACTATTACAGGAGCCGCAGGAGGTCAGCAACCCGGTGATGGCGGAAACGGTGACAACGGGGGAGGAAGCTCTGGAGTCTGTGCAACATTCTGCAGCGGATTAGTATATAACGGCGTCACATATTCCGAGAGTGTGCAGTCCCAGCCGAATTGTGTCTCATTAATAGATTGCCTGCAGGGTGATGCCATAGCTTCCGACGGGGATAACGGCGAAGTACTGCCTTGCGATCCTGCCAACATGCAGGTGTGCTGTTGTATCGAATAATTATGAGAAGGGGGATTTTAATGGAAGAGAATACTCAAAAAAATCCAGCGGGAAACAAGAACCTGCTGGTAGGTGTGGTTGTTATAATCGTAATAGTCGCCGTCGTGCTGGTATTAT
>CAZKOV010000044.1:1039-8577 GCA_964554465.1 uncultured archaeon | reverse complement strand
AACGACAGCGATAGTGGGAGTGGTCATTGGTCTTGTTCTGGGAAATTACACCGAGAGTTTCATACCCTTCATCCTGCCATTCACGGCGGGCGGTTTCCTTTACATAGCAGGTTCAGACCTTATCCCCGAACTGCATAAGGAGTGCAGGGCGCATAGGTCATTAGTTCAACTAATTGGAATTATATTGGGCATAGTGGTAATGTACTCCTTGTTATTCTTAGGCTGACATTTATTTTGATAAATAATTTTCAGTGTTTTCAATTATCTTCTGAACAATAATAGCTCTCCTTTTCAGAGTCAGGCGAGCCGGTATCTCGATGCATAGGCTCGCATGAGCTTTTTGCTCACCCATGAAATATTCAAACGAGCCGTCATCTTCAGCCTCTATCATACCATTATCAGCCTTCCAGCAGTCTATGTTTTTCCTCTTGTCCACCTTAGCAAAACCGTTGAGGGATTTTATTATATGTCTCCCAAGACGCTTTGACGAACCGTTCGGATGATAGAAAATATAGAGATCTTCGTTCTCGCACTTCCAGTTTTCATGGAAAGCTATGAAAGCATCGAACCAGTGATATTTAAGGTCGTTCCGTATGGCCTTAATTTCCGTAGGGGCGTTATCAGCAAAAAAGAACCTGTTAAGGTCAAATCCCCTCAGGTTGTTTCTTTTCCAGAACTGGAATCCTATGGGGTTGACTACCGGATAAAGCCTGTAAAAGGATTCGGGGTTTATCAAATCCGGTCTTGAAAGCCATCTCAGAAGCCCCTTTTGTCCGGCTATTTCATTACCGTGTATAGTTCCCGCCAGACAGAGCTTGACAAGCTTTCTTTTGGGCTTGATATCAATGCGAAAGAATTTGTATCTGTCACCGTTATGTCCAAGCATTGCAAGGTCCGTAAATTCAGCTCCCGGAATCTGTTTTGAAAGCTTCAGAAAAAACCTTCTGGTATTGGCGTATTTCATAACTGGTATATGCAGTTAGAATTTATAAACTTGTCCTCATGGTCGCGGTTTTGTATAAAGAAAATAGATATTGGAGTATATAATTAACCTAAATACATATCCATACAAAAATCAGTTCATTTTCTTGGCTTTATATTTCTATCTCGAGTTCTTCCGTTCCTCTGGCCGTCTTTATTGATGTGGGTCTTCTGTATGTTCCTGTCCCCTCTATGATTTGCTGGAAACCTGTTTCGAATTTTACGGGAAATGTTGTTCTTATATGAGTGTCTATCTTCTTAAGACTCGCGCCCGATTGTCCGTATTTTCGTATAAGTTTTGATGTCTTTCCCATCCATTTTGCCAGACTGCTTTCAGGATTCCTTCTTGCATATTCATTAAGAAGTTCCGATTCTGTAAGCCAGGGATGAGGCATCCTCCAATTAACAAATTTATATGAATCCTTTGTGTCCCTTTTAATGGTCGTTGTCCTGAAGACTGTTGAGGTATCATAGAAAATTTCAGTAACCAGAATCCCGTTAGATGTTCTTCCAGAAACCCGAAAAGAAATAAAAGCCCCTTCATCAGTGAAATACTCACGCTCGCCCGGCGGGGCGTAGAGCTTTATTTTCATCGGTAGGAAATTATCTGTAAAATTTTAAATAAAGTGATTTATGAAGAATTTAAAACTTCAAGACAAAATTTAATTTTATTCAGTCATTTTCAGGAATGTAGCTCACCGGCTTAAATCGCAGATAGAGTCATTGTTCTTGTCCGTCCATCTTCCGCATTCGCCCGGATAAGGGTCTTCAACCTTTCAAAAGGGCATGCAACATGTCTTGTTCCTAATCACTATTTTTTTCTAATCATAGCTTTTGTCATGTTGACTATGACTTTCCAGTACAATATTACATGGATTATTGTGAAAATGCCCATTATAATTCCAACCCAGTCGTGGACAAATGTAATATAGGCCATTGGAATTCCCAATCTGTGCAATCTTAATTCGGGGAATTTAATTATACCCGTGATAAAAACTATCAGAAACGAGATTAAAAGAAGGATACTATTGGTATAATTAATTTTTGCTCTGAAATTCATCTTATCACAAGTAAAATAGTGTTGGAAGAGATATTTAAGAGATATGGTTTCTATCTGGATAGTGTATCATGATATGAAATTACATATTTCTGTAAGCCTGCAGGTTTCTTAAACCATTCTGCATCAAAGAAAGGTATTCTTTCAGTCATATCAATTGTGAGTTTATTCTTTCCACAATGATATATTAACTGCATTTCTTTGGGACTTAGTGAGTGTTCTTGCATAAATTCAAAAAACGATATAAATTTTTGATAATGTTGTTCGTTTACCGGAACAAACGCATCAGGATTTGATAGCATATATCTTAACCTTCCAAGTTGTATTGAAGCTCTATCACGACAACCCTCTGCTTTGACCTCAATCATAACTAGTCCATCTTCATTTGGAACAAGTATATCTCCTTCACCTTTAAAATACCCTTTATCAGGTTCTTCTGAATAGTCATCTTCTGGATAAGGTTCATAATTTAATGAAAAAGCAAAATTAGCCTTTTTAATAAGATTATTTGTCGATTTTAATTTTTGTTTTGTTTTATATATTCTACCCATTTCCTCTATACCACTAATAGCTAGTCCACCATTTAACAACCTTTCTTCCACATATAAAAGAGAACTATCATGATCTGGTTTATTTTTCTTTTCTTTTCTTTGATTTCTTCTTTTGTGTCTATCTCTACATCTATTTATGACATGAATAGAAAAATTAGATCCATCATATTGACTAATTGTTGTATAACCCATACTAATTTAATATAAAAAAACTTAAAAAACAGCACACAGGAAACAAATAAAAATATTACCTACAAATTCTATCTAACTGTTTTTCAAACTCTTTCTCTTTTAAACATAAATATTGATTATTTAGATATCGATTAAATAGAGGGGACTGGAATGAAATCCCATCCTAATATACCTAACAAGGAAGAATGCCTGAAAATATTCAACAGGTATGTAATATTCAGTAACGTGGAAGAACACTGCATTGCTGCAACCACGCTGGCTATGTATCTTGCCGAAAAGACCAAGACAGCGGGTCTGAACCTGGACTTGATCTTTGCAGCAACCCTTCTTCACGATCTGGGGAAGGCGGCCACGATCGAAAAACTGGAACCTGAGAAATTCGGTTTCAAATCCCTGACAGAAGAGCAAACGAAGACATGGAAAACGCTCAGGCAACTCTATCACAGTATGGAAACGGTTTTTAAGGATTTGAATTCTCTTTACCCGGATCAGGATAAAAAGGTTCATGAGACCGACATTACAGCAATAATAGTAGGTTCGTTGTTTCCCGATTTTGTTCAGTATATACATCAGATAGGAGGAACAGGAAAGCCTATGTATTTCGGTGCAGGACCCGAGATAAAGATATCCCATTATGCAGATTGGAGGATGCATGGATATAATCTCGCTCCCTTTGAAATGAGGCTGGATTACGTGCTCGATACATATGGAAAAACACTAAGTACTGAAGAGAAATCGGAAAGAAAAAGAAAAGAATTCGAACTTGAGAAGGAGATATTTGAAGGTCTGAATATCACACCCGATGTGGATATTGATGAATTAAATGAGAAGAAAAGAGAACTTTTCGGCAGCAAATACGATTATTTCAGGATAGAAAAACTGGACAAAATAAAAAAATAAAAAAGAATAAATGTTCACTAATGAATCAGTGAGAATGAGCCAGTTATTTTTATTTTTTCTTACCCTTCTTTTTTGGCGCAGCTTTCTTCTTTACTGCAGCCTTCTTTTTCTTAGCAGCCAAAAAGACCACCTTCTCCCATTTTATATAATATTATTATACACCCTTCATGTTTAAAAAAATTATTATGTTTTGGAACATACACTATTTTTATTCTAATCATCTAAAACCAGAATAAGTGGTAGTTATGGGAAGACACGGCCGTGAAAAAGGAGGCGGCGGACAAAGTTTAGATTTACCAGAACCAATTAATGTCCATGAAATTGCAGGAATTCCAGATAAATACAAGGCCAGACCTTCAGATGTAAGAGAAGATTACGAACACGAATATTCTGCTGCTCATGTAAGATTTGTCAGAACCGGTGGTCGCTCTTGGGAATTTATGAAAAATATATCTCCTAGCAGACTTCTTCAAGATATCCGAAACAAAGCAAAGGGAGCAAATCATACGATGGTAGCTGCAATTTATCACGGTTTAAGCGGGGACGGTTTTTACACCCTCGACGAAAAATTAAGTCATATAACAACACAGAAAAAATCAGAAGTGAATTACAGGACACTTCTTGTTGAATGATTTAATTTTAACTACTTAAAATTTACTCCCATATCAAAATTATGAGAAAGAAAACCAGACAGCGTCTGGATTTTTTTATTGTGGGGATTATAGGTGTTTTATTAGGCGCTCTGCTGGTTCTCAGCCTTCTTACGGTTCTTGAGGGCTTTGGAATGGATTACGGGCTGCTCAGGACAAAAAACGTGTACATAAACGGCACCGATACGTTTGAAGGCGTTATTTTCAGGATTCTCGAGGAAAACAAGGATTCTGTGGTGTACATAGAATCCAAAAAAACGATACTGAGCGTGTTCGGGAGGGCCGTTTCCACGGTGAGCGGCTCCGGGTTCATAATAAGCGAGAACGGCTATATAGTGACAAACAACCATGTGATAAGCGATGCGGAAAACATAACGGTCATGTCAACCGACGGCATAAAATATGAGGCAGAGCTTGTCGGGGCAGATTCTTTCAACGATATCGCTGTCATAAAGATAGATGCGGAAGGACTCAATCCCATGGAACTGGGAGACTCCGATGACGTAAAACAGGGAGAACTGGTCTTCGCACTCGGTTCCCCCTTCACCCTGCAGAACACGATCACTTTCGGCATAGCCTCAGGAGTGAAGAGAAAGATAGAACTCGATAACGGTTTTGAGATAGACGATGTCATACAGACGGACGCGGCCATCAATCCCGGAAATTCCGGCGGCCCTCTCCTGAATTCCAACGGGCAAGTAATCGGCGTAAATACAGCGATCATATCCAAATCCGGAGGAAGCGAGGGGGTAGGTTTTGCCGTCCCGATTAACACGGTAAAAATGATAACCGACGAGATAATCGACACAGGAAAAATAAGCCGTCCGTGGTTCGGCATAATAGGAACAGGAATTGATGAGAGCGTCGCCACGTTCTGGAACCTCTCCGTTGATGCCGGAGTCCTTATACTTGATTTAGATGACTACGGCAATGCCAAGGATTCGGGACTCAGAAAAACAATCTCGACACCCGAAAAGGACGACTTCATTATGGGCGACATCATAACAGCCCTTGACGGAAAGAAAGTAAGGGACATGGACGAATTCGTAAACAGGCTCATGAAGTACCATCCAGGAGATTCGGTTCTGGTTGAATATTACCGTGGCGGGGAGAAGTTTAATACGACGGTGCTGTTGAAGGAGAAAGTGGAAGAGTGAGAAAGATTCGCTCTGGAACATACAATATTTTTATTCTATTGCCCCAAAACCAGTATAAGCGATAATTATGGGAAGGCACGGAGGATATAACAAAAAACCACATCCATCCAGACTGGAAATACCCAACGCTGTCACGGATGTTTTGGGTTGCTACCAATACCAACCAGCTCCTCAGGGAACCGATTATTCTTATTATCCGAAACCTTTCAATGTAGCTGTTGTCAGAGTCAAAAGAGCTGACGGACCGTATGAATGGGAAGTATTTTCTCATCCCGAAGAAATCAAGCTCGATAGATTGCTAAGAGAAAAAAGCAAAATAGCACAAGGCTTCAAGGTATTCGTGAAATATACTGGTTTGAACAAGGAAGGGATGGAAAGAATAGAAAGAGCTGTAGGACATCATCAGGGGAAAAACCCGCCTGATGGATATGATACAGTGCTTTCACATCAAACACCAAAAGATGTCGATGATCAAGTTAGAAATATCAGAAGAAAAATTAGCAATATAAGAACTCAATGGGATTTATTGGAAAGATTCTGACTGGATTGATATATTTTCTAACTCCAAAAAGAAAAAGAATCTAAGGTGTCAGCATATCAGGCGTCCTCGGATATAATATCGCTTCCTGGACATTTGCTAGTCCTAATATCTGCATGACTAATCTTTCTGTCCCGAATCCTATCCCGCCGTGGGGCGGCATGCCCCATCTGAACGCGTCCGTATAGAATGTGAAATCTTCTGGATTCAGTCCTTTCTCTTTCATGACCTTTACGAGGACGTCAAACCTGTGTTCCCTCTGGCCGCCCGAAGCCATTTCCATTCCCTTGTAGTCAAGGTCAATGCCCCTCGAAAGCTTGTCCTCGAGCATTATGTAGAATGGTTTTATTTTAGAAGGATATTTGGTTATGAAATACCAGTCCTTTCCCTCCTTTCCCATTATTTCACCGAGCTTCGCTTCCTGTGCATCTCCGAGGTCTTCGCTCCATTCTATTTCCAATCCCTCTTTCCTGAGCATTTCAAGAATCTCCGTGTATGTCAGTCTCGGGAACTTGTAGTCAGGAACCTTGACATCAAGCCCGTCCTTTTTCAGCCCTTTGAAAGTGAATTTAACCATGCCTTCAAGGACATCCATTACATCGTTCTCGTCATTTATCCACGCCAATTCGAAATCCGTTGAAAGGTATTCAGACAGGTGACGTCTTGTGTGGAACTTCTCCGCCCGAAAAACCTGGCCAATTTCGAATATCTTGTCAAGACCTGAAGCCATCATCATCTGTTTATACAATTGAGGACTCTGCCTGAGATATGCTTCCTTGCCATAATAATCGAACTGGAATAGCGTTGAACCGCCTTCTGCTCCAGCCGCCTGTATTACAGGGGTGTGTATTTCGACAAATCCCTCTTTTACGAAGTATTCCCTGAACAACTGGATAATCCTGCTTCTTATGTGGAAAATCCTTTGAATTTCGTGATTTCTGAGGTCCATGTACCTATAACTGAACCTCGTGTCCTTCTCGGAATCTATCTTTCCCGAGAAATCAAGTGGAAGCGGAGTTTCCGCGTTTCCGACAACCGTTATCTCCGAAGGTATCATCTCGATTCCGCTTTTCGCGAATTTGGATTCGACAACCTTCCCTTTAACCGCTATGCAGGTCTCCCTGTTTAATTTGGGTATCATATCAAGAACATTATCGGGAACTTCGCCCTTCTTGGCTGTTATCTGGATTGAACCTGAACGGTCCCTCAGAACAAGAAAGTTCATCTTTCCGAGCTCTTTTACGCGCTCGACCCATCCCTTCAAGAGGACATTCTCTCCTGCTTTTGCATCACTGACATATATTCTATTCATAAAAAGAGATAACGGAAGGAAGATTTATTAAAGTTTATTTGTTTAGGAAAAGTTACCCATTTAAACGTTAACCTTCAAGAATAGTATAAGTGATATCTGATGAACTGCAATCCCAACAACAATAATGAGAAGTCGGACAATAATAATCCGCGGTAAGTTCATTGGCCTTTTTCTGTTCTCTTTAAGAATTTGGGTTGAGA
>CAZKOV010000044.1:0-1029 GCA_964554465.1 uncultured archaeon | reverse complement strand
TTTCATGAAACATCCAATATACAGAGACTTCTATACAGTCAAGTAAGAGCCTTTTTAAACATTATCCTTCAAAAATACTATAAGTGATACAATGAACTGCAACTTCAATAACAATAATATGAAGACGGGCAATAATAATCCGCAGTAGTTCATTGGCCTTTTTCTGTTCTCTTTAAGAATTTGGGTTGAGAGAGTCAGTTAGAGGTAAATTGAGGCAAATTACTATAAATTACCTGAGTAAGAATAAAATAAGAGGTGAATAAATGAACATTGACAAGGTCCCTGAAAGCGCCGGGAAAGAGGTAGAGATAAAAGGATGGGTATGGCGCAAAAGGGAGAGTAAGAATGTCATTTTCATCCTATTACGCGATTCGCATGGAATTGCACAATTCACTATTAAAGATGATCAGCCTTTCTTTAAGGATGCACAGGACATTACTATAGAATCTTCTGTCGTGATGAAAGGTATCGTAAAGGAGGATAAGCGTTCGCCGACTGGCTATGAGATAAAGACAACGGACCTTAAGATAGTCCATATATCAGACCGTTATCCCATCACTAAAGACCAATCCACAGAATTTCTTCTGGATGTCAGGCATTTGTGGCTGAGGTCAAGAAAAATGACGGCCATAATGAAAATCAGGCATACAGTCGTCGGGGCAATCCACGAATTCTTCAGAAGCAGAGGTTATATCGAATTCGATCCTCCGATCTTCCAGCCGAGCCAGTGTGAAGGCGGCTCGACTTTATTCGAGGTGAAATATTTCGACAAGAAAGTCTATCTTACGCAGACCTGGCAGCTTTACGCGGAGGCAGCGGTATTTGCATTGGAAAAGGTTTATGACATGTCCCCAACTTTCAGGGCAGAGAAATCAAAAACAACTCGCCATCTTTCTGAGTTCTGGATGGCTGAAATGGAGGCGGCATGGATGAAGCTTGATGAGGTAACAGAGGTTGCAAAAGATGAAATCAGATTCATCGTACAACAAGTTCTAAAGCACAATAAAAAAGAGCTCAAATTATTGAAAA
>CAZKOV010000043.1:3083-8934 GCA_964554465.1 uncultured archaeon | reverse complement strand
AAAGGAACGTCCGTAGACGGGATTTACGATTCTGACCCGAAGAAAAACAAAAAAGCAGAGATGTTCAAAAAAATATCTCACAAAAAACTTTTTGAGATTGTAAGTAATGATACCTTTGTTGCCGGAACTTCTTCAATCATTGATCCTCAGGCGGCGCTTCTCCTGAAGCGTTCCGATATAAAAGCAATAGTGTTGGATATCAGAGATATTGATAACCTTATGAATGTCCTTAAAGGAAAACATTACATCGGTACAGAAATTATCAATTGAGAACAGCCACAAAATGTGGCATGAAAACTGATTATTCATTAAGTCATTGAAAATGTGAATGGGCCCGGAGGGAAACTCCCGGTAACAGTCGCTATTCGCGACGCGGAACTCATTTACAGATAAACTCTTTCTGTATACCGTTTCGAACCCCCGACACCCGGATATCTTTCTGTCGTCATCCAACCAAAGGTTGTCAACAAACTTTTGACCTAGTTAAAAGTTTCACCAAGACAATCCGTCAAGCCGGTGCTCTAATTACCCTGAACATAAAATGTTCATCCAGGCTGAGCTACGGGCCCAATATTAGATATCATTATATGTGGAAATATATAAAAATGCTATCTTTGCTAAGAATCAGTTATTCATTTCTTTATCAAAACGCATAGTTTCTGGGTTCCAATGACCTATTAGCTTTTCTGTTCCAATAACCATCATCTTCCAGACAACGTTGCTATCCATATTTTCTTTTAGAGCAAGATATCTTATTTTTTCGCAATCCTTACACGAAGTTCTAAACATCAATCCGTATCTTTTTTTCTTATTTCTGGGAGGTAGTTCAGAAAATAAAATATCACAATTAATGTTTCCTTTATCTGTAGGTATTTTTCTGGTGAAAGCGAAACTGGTTGTGTGATCTTTTTTATACTTTTCATCCTTATATGAGGGGATTTTGAATACAGCTATATTGACGTCCCATCCTGTTACTGTAGAAGGATGAGCTTTCTCTTTTTGTAGACTCTCTCTCGTTTGAATTAATGATTCATATTCTGCGAGTCCTATTCTGTAAATATCAACAGGACCCTTTAAACTCATAGCAGTATCTCTAAAATATCTTTTTAAACTAATACAGCATCTCGGAGAGGGATTTCCTTTCATCAAAAACGTGTTAGTATAAGATGTATATAATATTTATATAACTAAAATGTTATAAATATAACAAAATATTATTAATGGTGATAATATGAGGCAATTGGATGAAAAAGAGGTAAAGATTGTAAGAGAGCTCATCAGAAACCCCAGAACAAGTGATAACAAGATATCCAAGAAGACTGGTATACCTGTGATGACTGTGAACAGGAAAAGAAGGAAACTGGAAGAAGAGAAGCTAATCAGATACTATACTTCCATAGATAAGGGGGAATTCGGCCTTAACATATTCGGTGCAAAAAAATTATTTATAATAAAGTTCAGAATTGGCATCACGAGACAGAATTACTATGAGACTTTGGAAAAAGATCCTACATGGAGAATGTTTAATTCCCATTACATTTCCCTTGCATATCTCGGTGAAAAGGACGGACATCTTGCACTGATGATAATCCTTGATGCGAAAACAAGTGAAGATGTGGTCGAGGAATTCAATGGAAAAATAGTACCTTTCTTAGAAGAAAAACTAGGAAAAAGATGTATAAGAGAAATAATAACCACAAACCTCGACAAGATGGTTCGCGTCCATCATAACTATATACCTGCAATGAATATGGAAAATGGAAGGATAAAGAAGGACTGGCCGGACAGGCTTATCTTTGTGAATGAAGTTTGAAAAAAGATGCGGGGACTGGGATATCCGGGTTTACTGAAAATGATCCACTAAACACGTTCGAACCCAGGAAAGCACTAAGCTACACGGTCCTTAGCCGTGCCCCTTTAGCCTCTTGACGCGCATTTCATGCGCGCCTTTCCTGTATTTGACCGCTTGGGTATCCCCGCGTGATTTATTCTATTTCCGCTTCAATATTTAAAAGGTTTGACGAGCCTGCCGGGAATTTCAACCTGAACCAACATGTCTGTAATTGTGTTTCATGTCTGCGGAAGCAGACTGGTTCCAACATTCGAACCCGGGATCTCTGGATCCGCAATCCAGCGCTATATCCAAGCTAAGCCACAGGCTCTTGGCAGAGTCAACCTATTTAATCCGATCCTTTTTGTAAGGTCTCTTAATATCAATAATAAGAAAAAGGTGTTTAAATAAAGGAATTTATTCCAGAACAATCGCCGGTATCTCTTCTATCTCATTTATAATAAAATCCGGATTCTCTCTTTCAAGTCTGTAGCGTTCAGTATGACCGTAGGCTGTGGCTATCGTCATGACGCCTGCTTCCTTGCCCGCTTCAATATCATGTTCCATGTCGCCCACAAAGACCGTTTCCTCGGGGCTGAAACCATTCTTCTCCATGATGTATTTTACGATGTTAACCTTATTCATTATGTTCGTATTGATATCTGAAAAAATGTCATAAAGTTCGTATTTTTTGAGGTCTCTTTCTATATATTGCCTTGGATTCGCGCTCAGTATGACCATATTTATTCCGGAATCCCTTAATCGGAACACTGTTTCCTTTGTTTTAGGAAATAATGAAGGTATTCCCTGTTCTCCGAAAAAACGGACAAAGGATTTTTTCAGATCTTCCAACGAAAAATTGGATAAATACTTGAAATAAAATTTTGTAATAGGAAGGCACAAATCCCTTCTGAACTGTTCAATTGATATCTTTTCAATACCATTCTCTTCAAAGATTTTCATCGAAGAATTGTAGACTTCATCAAAATCGTCACTCAATACACCGGACCAATCGAATATTATATTCTTTATAGGCATGATAGATTACCTGCTAAGTTAATCAGAAATAAACATTTATAAGAATTAACGCATTGCGTATTTATGTCTTTTCTTACATAAAATCCGCAACAACCGAAACCTTTAATAACCACATTATCATTTCTTATGTATGCCCGAGGTATCGCTTATATTCGAGGTACATCAGCCCATAAGGCTGAAGAAATTCGGTGTTGATCGATTTGCACCGACTCTTTATGATAGATATTTCGCTGATGAATTCAATAAAGAGGTTTTCGACAAGGTTGCATCAAAGTGTTATTATCCTGCAACATACAACATACTCCATTCAGTAGAAGAGCTCAAAAACAGCAAAAAACCTTTCAAGGTTGCTTTTTCCATTACAGGTCTGTGGATGGAACAGGCAGAGAAATGGCATCCGGAATTAATCAATTTATTCAAACAATTTCCCAAAAAATGCGTTGAGTTTCTTGATGAGACATATTATCATTCTTTAGCGGCGATGAGCCACGATATGGGTGAATTTATTGAGCAGGTGAAGGAACACAGGGAGATGATAAAGTCGGTATTTGGTGTGAAACCAAACGTTATGACAAATACGGAACTGATATACAATAATGTTATTGCAAAGGTTGCTTCAGAAGCTGGATATAAGGGAATATTTACGGAAGGGCATCCGGGAATCCTTGGATGGCAGTCCCCTAATTATGTTTACAAACCACCTTCTTATGTAGATGATAAAATAAGGATTCTGCTTCGCAACAGAAACCTGACAGACGATGTGGGTTATAGATTCTCTGCCCGATGGTGGGATGAATGGCCACTTACAGCTGAAAAATTCTGCAGCTGGGTTGCAGGCAACGCGGGTCAGTGCATTAACCTCTTTATGGACTATGAGACGTGGGGTGAGCATCACTGGGAGGAGACAGGAATCTTCTATTTCCTTAATGCCTTCCCTTACAAAATAAACGATTATGATCATCTCCGTTTTAGAACACCTTCAGAGATAATAAATGATCATCAGCCTGAAGGGGAGTTTGATGTTTATGAGATGAACAGTATTTCATGGGCCGACCTTGAGATGGATGTATCAGCGTGGCTGGGTAACGAAGTCCAGAAGACTTTTCATGAAGAGATTAAAAGACTGGAAGGTCCGGTGAAACAAACCGAAAATCAGGAACTTATAAGGGTATGGAAACTTTTACAGTGCTCAGACCATCTCCACAACATATGCACAAAATGGTGGGGCGATGGAGATGTCCATCAGTATTTCTCATATTTTGACCATCCGCAGCAGGGCTTCGGGACACTGACTGACGTGCTTTTGGATTTCAAGGATAAAGTCTACGAGAAACTTACCGAGAAAAATAAAGAAGAATGTTGCCCAAAAAAACATAAAAAGAAATGATTACCAGATTTTCATCGCTTTTCCGTAAACACCGGTTGTCCATACGGCTATTTTATTCCACATAAAGTTGTCTTCGACGTATTTCCTGCCGTTTGTCCCGAGCCAGTGTCTCCAGCTCCCGTCCCATAACATCCTGTTTACCTGATCTGCTATGGAATCGGAATTCCCGGCCCATGTATGAAGTCCGGTGAACTCATGAACGATTGTTTCTTTCAATCCTCCTATATAAGAGCCTATCGTAGGTCTTCTTGCCGCAGCTGATTCCAAAGCTACTATCCCGAAAGGCTCATATAACGAAGGTGCAACGGTCAAATCCGCCATTCTGTAAAGGGAAACAAGAGTGTCGTCATCTACGTATCCGGGGAAATAAGTCTTTTCAGCAACTCCCAGTGACTTGACTTTGGCCATATAATCTTCAAGACCGGGACCCTTGCCCGCGAGAACAAACTTGGTATCGGGATGTTCCTTAAGTATTGAAGGCATCGCATCTATAAGGTTCTGGACACCTTTCACATAAGTCATCCTTCCGCAGAAAAAAACCATTTTCTCCCAGTCTGCCACAAAATCGCTTCTTTTGGCCGATAAATTGGGAGTGTCGAATTTCTTAATATCAACTCCGTTAGGGATGTAATGGAGTTTACCGCTCGGGATGTTAAATAAAGACTTAACTTCATTACAGAAATCTTTCCCGACTGTAACAATCTGATCTGCTTCATATGCGCCATACCATTCCAGATCATTAATCATTTTAGTGTATGAATCGTGGACTCCGCTCCTTCCGAACTCCGTTGAATGGATAGTAAATACCATAGGTATATTAAGCAGTTTCTTGATACCGCTCCCGGCAGGGACCATCATCCAATCGTGTGTATGAACTATGTCAAATTTTTGTTGTTTGTGAAGATGTATTGCCTCTTTTTCCATTCTGTGTGCGAGTGCAACCGACCATGTAATCATATCTGTTGAATTGTGAACGGGCTCAGTGCGGTGTATTGTAATCCCTTTTTCATAAATTTCTATACGTTCCGTTCCGGGAAGCAGTATGTGGACATCGTGGCCCATCTTCACAAGCGCCTTGGAGAGATCATGTACATGGGAAGCTATTCCGCCCACTTTATCAGGAGGGTATTCCCACACCGGCATAAGGATTCTCATCTTATCATCTCAATTATTCACCAGTCTTTCGTAAATGTTTTCCGTTTCAGCAAAGGGGTTTTTCCCTTCGTGATTTACAAAGCTCACCTTTTCTGGAGGAAGTTTATAATCGTGAATGAGTATATCATGTGTCGTCTGATTGAGGGTTATGATATGGCTTGCATCAAATGTCGATAGCCATTCCATATCCGCTATCATTCTGGATTCGTTTATACTAAAACCCCGTTCCTTCTCTGTTGAATTTAATGTAATTATGTAAGGTTTTTCAAAAATTCTGGAAACGCCTATCGTGGCAGGATAGCCCGTCCAGTCTATGCAGTGTATAATATCGAAATCGTTTTCTTCCATAATTTCCCTGCAGCATCTCTTAAGTTCGTTGTTCATAAGCATATGCCAGTTGAAGGTATTGTTGGCCCCCAGAAGGAATTTTACCTGATGGA
>CAZKOV010000043.1:0-3073 GCA_964554465.1 uncultured archaeon | reverse complement strand
TCCGAGCATGTAATCCCGGTCATCATATCCGTAACAGACTACATGGCTGTTTATGCCTTTGCCGGCCATGAAAAAACAAAGGTCTTTCACATAACTAGGGCCTCCCTGAACGTCAAAATCTTTAGAAATTATAAGGATATTCTGAATCATACTTACTATTATAGAAGTAGTATTTATAACTTCCGTTTCCATCATCAACAAATCTCTTATTTTCATGATACAAATTAAATGTCATGCGTTAAACGTTCGTAAGTGGGGATGGGTTCACACGGTACTGCTTGTAATAATCTCAATTATCCTGACGATCCTCATCTGTCTGTGGACGGGAGTCTTCGTTTTCATCCTTTTGCTGATCCCACCGATAATAGTCATGAAAAGGGCCGGAAGTGAGTAGAGAATAACTTTTTTAATACAACAACCAAAAAGCCTTCAAAGGGTGATTTTATGGAAGCGTTGTACATGAATGATTCTTATCTGAAGGAATTTGATGCGAAGGTTGTCTCTGTGAAAGACGATAAGTATGTTGTCCTGGACCAGACGGCGTTTTATCCGAACAGCGGCGGACAGCCTTATGATACCGGTAAAATGGTCCGTGGTGATGAGGAATTCCCCGTCGTTTTCGTCGGAAAATTCTCCGGCCAGATAAGCCACGAAGTCGGGAAACCCGGACTGAAAGAAGGCGATTCCGTCCATTGCATGATAGACTGGGAAAGGAGATACAAACTTATGCGGATGCATACAACCGCCCATATAATCAGCACATTAATCAATAAGGAGACCGGAGCAATGATTACGGGAAACCAGCTCGGTTTAGACCAGTCAAGGATCGATTTCAGCCTTGAGGATTTTGACAGAGAGGCTTTTTCAAATTACATTAAGCTGGCAAATGAAGTCGTTTCAAGAAAACTTGATGTGACGGCTACATCGATGCCCAGATCTGAAGTGGAGGCTAACCCCGAATTATGCAAACTGGCAAAAGGTCTTCCTCCGGGAATAGAAACCCTCAGGATGGTAAAAATCGGTGACGTGGATATCCAGCCTGACGGGGGAACGCATGTCAAGAATACTTCCGAGATTGGAAAAATAGAACTCGTAAAGCTCGAGAACAAGGGTAAGAATAACAGGAGATTATACTTCGCTCTTGTTTGATTTTTCAATAATCCTCGCTTCTCCCCTAATATTGCCTCTATTATAAAACAGTTTTAATACATTTGAAACGGTCTTTGCAACCATTTCAGGATTCTCTGCTGCCATCAGCACTATATCGTCAAATGTGAAGAATTTTAATCCGCTTATCTCCTTTTTCTTAAAATTAAAAGGCCCTTCATGAATACAATAATAAACACTCATGAATTCCCTGTTTCTCATTCGGTGTTCAAGCGTTGTGTTCTGATACATTTTCCCTAATCTTTTGATTTCCGCTTCTATTCCCAGTTCTTCCCTTAGTTCGCGCTTCGCTGCGCCATCATAACTTTCCCCTTTATCAACATGACCGGAAGCTGATAATGACCAGCGTCCAGGACTTGTATCTTTTGATAAAGAACGCTTTTGTAAAAGAAGCTCCCTTTTTTTATTGAACACAAGAATTATCACGACCCTATGTCTCAAACCCTCGTAATGTGCGTCCATCCTGTTTGCTATTCCGATCACATTGTCATTTTCATCGACAAGGTCAAAATATTCTTCTGCCATTTCATTCCCCGATCAGCTGGATGACAAGTTCCCTTCTTCTCTCAGGGACATCGAAATCTATGAACACTATCTGCTGCCATTTTCCAAGAAGCAGTGTTTTGTCTTTGAAGGGCACCGTTAAAGAAGGCCCCAATGTGGTCGCCCTCACATGGCTCTTGCCGTTATCGTCTCCCCACGTTTCATGATGATTATACCTGATGCCAGACGGGAACAGTCTTTCCATCGCGTTTTTCATATCCTTCACAAGATTCGGCTCAAACTCTATTGTTGAAACTGAACCCGTCGACCCCTGCACAAAAATAGTTACAACGCCCTCATTTATTTTGGACTTCTGAATAATCTCATCTACTTTATGCGTAATATCTATTATATCCATTTCCTTTTCAGAGGAAACTATTATTGTCTTTGTCTCGACTGTCATAAGAGTTATTTGTAGAAACAGTTTATATTTCATCGATTGAGAAGCTCTTTATAAATCTGTGAAACCCTTTGCGCGTTCTTCTCCCACGAGAATTCCTTTGCCCGTTTCACTGCGTTTACTGACAATTTCTTTCTCCTGCTTTCATTGTCAATGAGATAAGTTATTTTTTCTGCCAGCTCCTCACTGTTCCCTGGCTCAAACAAAAGGCCGTTGTTTCCTTCTTCAATTATTTCCGCAATACCGCCTGTCCTTGACCCTATTGTCGGCTTTCCCATTGCCATTCCCTCTAATGTCACGATGCCAAATGGCTCATAAAGTGACGGAACAACAAAGACATCAGCCATTGCGATCATCTTTATCCTGTCATTTTCCCTCACGAACTTGTTAATGTGTTTTACACCTGCCGGCAGGTTCGGAATCTCACCGGAAGCTAAAAGAACTAATACGACATCATCGTTCTCTCCTCTTATCTTTTTATATGCGTCGACAAGGGTCTGTAAGCCTTTTTCCCTCACAGGACGTCCGACGAAGAAGATGATTTTTTTATCAGCCGGGATCCCTAATTTCCTTCTCATTTCGGAACCATCTACTTCGGTGTTGTATTTTTCTGAATCAATTCCGTTGTAAATGACCTCGATTTTATCCTCCAGGTATCCCATCTCAAGAAGCTCCCTCTTTATCTCCTGACTCACGGCAATGACCTTGTCTGCCCGCAATCCCATCTTTTCTACATCAATCACCCATTGGTTGGGATACTGGTTTCTCCATTTTTCAAGAGAATGTATTGTGACAACCCAAGGGACTTTTCTATGCTGGCTCACAACAAATCCCGCGTACATAGTCAGCCAGTCGTGTGAATGGACGAGATCTATCTTCTTGATTGAGGATGCAAGTTCTATCGACTGGACGTTAAACTCGTAATAACCGCCTTCAATGAACCAGTCCTGATCCCATCGATTG
>CAZKOV010000042.1:0-8988 GCA_964554465.1 uncultured archaeon | reverse complement strand
AGAATTCGAGCTTAAACCCCCAGACAAACAAAAAACCTGATAAGAAAACTGAACCTGAGAAAAATGCTACTGGTACAAATAAGGTTTAAAAAACTTATTTTCATACTTCCATTCAAGTGGCATAATTAATTATCATTATACTTGCCATTTTTCAGAGTGATTTATTAGGAGGGGTAATATGGGAGCTTCATCAATTATTGATTCGGCGCTTAACAGGACAGAAGAGGATAGGCCTGTGATGGATGCTGCTTTTCAGGCGCAGAAAAAGAAAGAGCATGCTGTTGATGACGAGCTGAGGAAAATTCTTGAATCAAGAAAAGCTGACATAAAGGTCGTCGGCACGGGAGGCGCAGGAGGCAATACTGTTTCACGTCTTATGCAGGTGGGTATTGTCGGTGCCGAGACTGTTGCGATCAACACTGATGCTCAGGATCTTCTTTACACCGATGCGGACCAGAAAGTTTTAATAGGCAGGGAGCTTACAAACGGTCTCGGAGCAGGAGCCAATCCCGATGTGGGTATGGAGGCAGCAAAGGAATCCAAGGAAGAAATAAAGGAAATGATTGAAGGCGCGGACATGGTCTTCATCAACTGCGGTCTTGGAGGAGGAACTGGAACCGGTTCGGCTCCTATCATAGCGGACCTTGCAAAGAAAATGGGTATCCTTACAGTGGCTATATGCACACTTCCGTTCACGATGGAAGGCAAACAAAGATCAAAGAACGCCCAGAAGGGTCTTGAAAATCTTGAATCGACGGTTGATACATTAATTGTTATTCCTAATGACAAGCTTCTGGAGATTGTTCCGGATGTTTCGATAACAACGGCATTCAAGGTTGCTGATGAGATTCTGGTGAATGCCGTAAAGGGTATAACAGAGCTTATTACAAAACCTGGTCTCGTAAACCTTGACTTTGCGGATGTCCGTGCAGTCATGGGATCCGGTGGAATCGCAATGATAGGCATGGGCGAGTCCGATTCCGAGAACAGGTCAATGGAGTCCGTCGAGAAGGCTTTGAACAACCCGCTTCTTGATGTCGACATAACAGGAGCCACAGGAGCCCTAGTCAACGTCATGGGAGGAGCAGACATCACAATCAAGGAATGTCAGGACATCGTTGAAACCGTAAACAGCAGGATAAACACGGATGCGAAGATAATCTGGGGAGCCCAGATCGTAAAGGACCTCGGAGATGTCGCAAGGACTATGCTTATCATCACAGGAGTTAAGTCCTCTCAGATTTATGGACAAAAAGAAGAAACGGCAAAGGCTCGTAAGAAGCAGAAAGAAATCGAACAGGTCCTTGGCATAGATTTCGTGGGCGGATAAGGCCCCCTTATTTTATTTTATTCAAATTCCCGTTCAGTATAAAATCGGTCATTGCCTCTATCTCATCCATATAAGAGACATTTTCCGGGACCGGGTTTAACAAAAACACTTTCTTTTTGTTTACGTGCGCAAATCCCATTTCCATGAGAGTGTTTCCTCCTATATAGTTTTTGATTCCCTTTTTATCCAGATTCAGAACCAGAATTGCGTCGCTATTCACGATGGAATTATAATACCATCGAATAAAGTCGTATTCTTTCTTTACAACAGCGTGTTCTTTTTCTATTCTCTCCATCAATTCCGGCATTTCGCCTGCGGCAAGTTTCTCATAAAAAGGGTGAATAATTGCTTCATGACCCATACGGTTTAACTTGTTTCTGAATTCAACCATTTCCTTTCTGAAGAATGAACTACCGCATATCGTTATTTTCATAATATCCTATAATTTCAAAGATTTATCTGTTTTGGGGTGCGTGTTTAAATCACATTCAGTTCAACGTTAGAAACAGTCAGGTCCCCTCCCGTTGCAGCGCCTCCCGGGATCTGCGTGGTTCCTGTATATGTCATAATTATCTGGTTGTTTCCCGATACTTTTCCGGTTATGTTTATCTTGTAACCTACATTCGAGTCCTCATCGTCGAGCTCCCTGTAATGCAATATGAATCTTATTAAGTAGAAATCAGCTTCCGTGACACCGACCGTCTTAAGAAGGCCCGGCGGGGCTGTCCCATAATCGGCTGGTTCGCTCGTGTAAGGGGTGTTCAGTGCAATTTCTTCTTCCGAGAGCATTCTCTGGCTGGAAGGGAATTGGAAGTATAACGTATTATCAGCGTTTATTATCCTGATTCCCGCGCCTTCAATTGCTGGGATATTCAATGTATTTGTACAACCGCCGGCAGTCGTGCACGTGGTTGCGACTTTGGTGATTTTATCGTTGAGGTCGTTCATGAATTTTTCTGCAGATATGTACTGGGTATAAACGGTACGTTTCTCTATCATCGGGGAACCCCATATATAGGCCACCCCGACAAGGGTTATGACTATGCCCGTCATTATGATGAGAGAAAGAATCTGGGTCTGCAGCTTCTTCATGATAGAATATTGATTATTTGCATATATATTATTCATTTGCTTTTACGGAAAAGATAACTTTCAGTTATATCTCTATGTCGACTACCATCAGTTATTCTATAAACGAATTTGGGTTTCTTTTCGAATTGCATTCCCGGTTTATAACCAAAAAGGAGACCTTTGATGCCACCCCCGAATGTATAAAATACTTTGATTATTCTATGACTTCTGCCATTGTGAAACACTTCCTGACCCTCATCTCTTTTAGGATAAGCAAACATAATTCACTCATATATGTAAAATTTAAAAATCCTTAGTTCTCCATCCTTTTTATTCTCTTGTTACAACTTAATTACGGGCGATGAAGAGATTACCGCTCCAGTATGACGTAAGGATGATTACAGTGGTAGCTCCTGAGCCCGCATTTTACAAAATAAGAATTAATTGAAGCTTCTGCCAAGTTTTTTCCTGTAATGGTTAAGAAAAATATTCGGACCTCCGGCTCTTCTTTCCGCGTATTTTTTATATGCCGGATCAGTAAGAAGTGTTAGCAAAGCGTTTAAATCATTTTCATCATATATATGGATTTTGGAATTTTTTTCTCCTGATGACTTGAATACTCCCTTCTTACTTACGTGGCGCTGTTTAAGAGTAAATTCATAGGATTCTAAATTTACATCTATATTAGGATTCAATAACCTGAAATCCTGCCATTTCCAGTTCGAATATTCAAGCAAAGTCATCAAATGTTTTCCTTTAGGGAAGGAGTTTAATGCCAGAATGAATGATTTTTCAAGCGCATTGAAGGGGTCAGGAGTCCATATTTCGGTAGGAATCGTCATTGTATTTTTATGTGGGAAATATAAATGGTCAGTGGTTCCGCAGAATAGAGGTTCTCTTGTGGTATATAATTTATTACGACTCATTTTGCCACCTTATAATGACAAATAAATGTATTATTGATATAAAAAGTTATCGTTCTACACTTAGTTGCTCTTTTCTTTCAGGTAAATCCTTCTCACAACATCTTTTGTTATATAAGGGGCTAACCTTTTTATCAGATCTCCCGGAAGTTTCCCGTTCTGTATTGCTTTCGATAAAGAAAAAGTGTCAAGACGTGAATAATCCCCCCAGATTCCGGATTCCCTTATTATCCTTTCCATATCTTCCCTTTCTTCGTCCTCGGCGCGGGGCATCTTAAAGGTATTTCCCTTCCATATCCTCGCGATTATTCCTTTTCCGGCGATGTTGTCTACCTTCTGCTGGTCTGCAAAGTCGTATATGTTCGTTTCAAGCGCTTTCATCTCTTCATCAATCTGCTTCTTTTTAGCCGACAATTCCGCATACCGTGTTACCAGCTTAACTCCTGCATCCTTGTCAAATTCTTCCGGCTCCATCTTCTCGGTCTCGAAAAGATGTTTCTTTTTTGGACAGATCGGAGCAAACTCGCACCAACTGCACAAAGCTGATTCTTTCGCCGGGTATTCCTTTGTACTTCTTATCTCGTTGATGATTTCCATCAGTGTCTTCTTCAGCTCTTCGAGTTCTTCTTCCGTCTTTTCAATCCTTATCTCCTGATTGAACTTAAGGTAGTGCCATATGAGATGTATGCGCTTCGCGAAAGGATACATCTTCTTCACGGCCATGGAATAGAGGGCAAGCTGCCTGTCATTTACAATCCTGTCATCCTCGGGCAGAGTGGAGGCCGTCTTATAGTCATGTATCTCGAAAAACCCGTTTCCATCGGTTGCCAGGCGGTCTATATAACCCTGTAGTATGTAGTTTTTGTCTTCGTTCAGGTCCAGAACTATCCTCTGTTCCAGCGCAACAGTCTTCATCTGATCAAAAGGATGGTATTTTGTATAGTAGTCTGTTATATACTTCTCTCCCAGCTTCCTGTAGTTTTCAGCATCGTATTCCTTCCTGACTATCAGGATTTTCTCATCGAAGTTCTTCTTCCACTGCCTGTTGTAATATTCAAGAAGTTCCTTAAGCGAATCCACCTTCATGAACCGCAGGTCCTTGTACATTTTTTCAAGTGTTTCGTGTACCATGCTTCCCATGAAAGCTTCTATAGATCTTTCAATCTCCGTCTCGACCTTGTCTATATACCTGTATTTGTATCTTAGCGGACAGTTCTCGAAAGTCTCTATCTTGCTGTGGGAGAAGAATACCATAGAATAGGATAGTAATTGAGAAATAAATGATTAATTATTTGATTAAGAGATGAGAATAGATGGATACGAAATCCGATATTTTATAAATTCCTTTGGATTTGCAAAGGTGTATGTACATGTATCTTTTATCAAACGCATCAAGTATACCGTCTAGACCGGTTTCCCCGTATGTCTTGATGGGTGTATGATGAATTATCTCGTTCATGTTTCTCACTATATAACCTTCTTCACTTATGTTCCTTACATAAGAAATAACTGACCTGTGTTTTCCATTCAGGATATAAAGTCCATCAATGTTCGGATCTTCAAGTAACAGAACCCCTACTGGCGTAATCACATTACAAATTCTGTCATGGATAAAACTGCTTTTCCTAAGTTTGACTGAATTTAATCTCTTTATTTTTCTTTCATCCAGCTCCGGAAAATGTGGGAGCAAATCTCCACATTCGTAAGGGGTGAGAATTATTTTTCTTACTCTATCCATTAACTATTCATTCGTAATCAATAATATATATTTAATTGGAAAAAGGAGATTGTCTGGCACAATAATGTCATAGATTAAGATAGGGTTTTAGAAATAAATGATTTAATCTGTTTTTTCTGACAAGTCGGGGAATCCTTCTTTTCTCCATTGTCTATATGCACTCAAAGCTCCTTCTCTGAGAGTTTTCTTTAAGCTTCCTGTATCGCCACATAGTGAAGTGTAACTGTTTTTTGGTCCTTGTTTTCCTTTTTTAATAATGTTATAAGAACCGATCGGTCTTCCTTTCACTTCGTCTATAGTGTAAAAAATTATTGCTCCTCCTTCTTTTTCTTTGAATCTTTTAGGGAATCCTGATTCTGGCATATCTTTGATAATCCAATTAAACCATAAAAATTGTTACTGCGCCAGACGCCAGACAATCTCCTTTTTTAAACGATGAATCCTAATTTATCACCAATATGGCATCATCAGGTGGGACGAATGGCAATAAGGCAGCCGATAATTGCAGTTCTGGGACATGTAGACCACGGAAAAACAAGCCTCTTAGATGCCATAAGAGGGAGTGTCGTCGCGAAGGGTGAGGCGGGCCTCATCACACAGCATATCGGAGCTTCCGAAATACCCATTGCCGACATAAAACATTTCTGCAACAAGAGCGTTTGTTTCATTACGGACAAGGTCAATATCCCCGGTCTTCTTTTCATCGACACGCCCGGCCACGAGGCGTTCACGACCCTTCGCAAAAGAGGGGGTGCGATTTCTGACATCGCTGTTCTTATCGTTGACATAAATGAAGGCTTCCAGCCCCAGACCATCGAATCCCTGATGTTCCTGAAGGAGTTCAAGACACCTTTCATAGTCGCTTTGACAAAGATCGACCGTATCGCCGGCTGGAACCCCCAGAAAGACGTTCCTTTCGGAAAATCATACGAATCCCAGTCCGTTGATATCCAGAGAAGATTCGATGATAAATTCTACAAAGTTCTGGGACAGCTTTCTGAACACGGTTTCAACGGAGAGCGCTGCGACCTGATAAATGATTTCACAAAGCAGATAGTGATGGTTCCCATATCAAACGTTACCAGGGAAGGCATAGCAGATCTTCTGTTATTCCTCGCGGGCATGAGCCAGAGGTTCCTTGAAAAGAGGCTCAAGGTGACCGAAGGCGAGGGCAAAGGCTCCGTCCTTGAGGTCAAGGATTTCAAGGGTCTCGGCAAAACAATTGACGTTATAATCTATGACGGCGAGGTCAAGAAGGGCGACTGGTTAATCATAGGTGGCGGGGAAGAAACATTGGTGACGAAAATCAAGGCCCTCCTGAAGCCCAATCCCAAAAGCGATATCCGTGTGGAGAAAAAGTTCATCACCGTCAATTCCGTCCATGCGGCGGCCGGTGTCAAGATATCCGCCCCGAACCTTGATAATGTCATAGCCGGTTCTCCTATACGCTCTGTCCCGGATGAGAAAGGCGTTGAGAAGGCCAGACAGGAGGTTGAAAGCGAGATAGAAGAGGTCGAATTCGACACGGGGACCAGCGGCGTCATCGTCAGGGCAGACACGCTCGGCAGCCTCGAAGCCATGATAAAGATGATGAAGGAGAATGATATCCCGATAAGGAAGGCAAAGGTTGGCACAGTAAACAAGACCGACGTCGTGGAAGCGACTGCCATGGAAGACCCCGTCATCTTCGCGTTCAACGTGAGTATACCGGAAGACGTTAACCTCATGATAAAAGACGAGTGCATCCAGTTATTCTCATCGGACATAATCTACAGAATAATGGAGGAATATGAAGAGTATCTGGAGAAGAAGGAAAGGATGAAAGAGGAAGAACTTCTTGAAAGCGTGACTATACCTGCCAGGTTCAGGATACTCCCCGGATACGTATTCAGGCAGTGCAAGCCCGCCGTCGTCGGTGTCGAGATAATTGCGGGGACGCTTAAGCCCGGTGTCAAGGTAAAGAAGCAGGGCTGCGAAGATATAGTGGGAACTGTAAAGGAACTCCGCCAGCAGGATGAGAAGGTCAAGGAAGCGAAGCCGGGGGACAAACTCGCGGTCTCGATAGAAGACGTCGTAATAGGAAGGAACGTCAAGGAAGGGGAGATACTTGAAACTTACATTTCAAAAAAGGATGCAAAGACAATCGAGAAGATAAGGGAAAAACTTAGGAAAGACGAAGTGGAGCTTTTCGACGAGATAAAGCCGAAGACGGTTTTCGGCGTATGATTAAAAGCATATTTATATTACTCAGCATTCTAATAGATATCAGAATTTTTATCAAATATGATTACGGGGTGGTTTAGATGCAGCCTATGCAGCCTAATTCGAACATGGCTTATGACAGGACTATTGTAGTGTTTTCTCCAGACGGACGTCTGCTTCAGGTAGAATATGCAAGGCAGGCCGTGAAGCGCGGTAATACGGTTGTCGGCCTGAAAACCGACGAAGTCGTCGTATTGGGAGCGACAAAGAGCAGCGGCCCGCTTATCGAGAACAGCTCATTCAAGAAAATCTTCGAGATAGATGACCATGTGGGCGTGGTCAGTTCCGGCCTCCTTGCGGACGCGCGTGACATAATAGAGAACGCAAGAGTCAAGGCCCAGATACACAAGCTCACATACAGCGAGGACATTTCGATATCATCTTTGATCAGGCATATCGCAAGTAATATTCACATGGTTACCCAGTACGCAGGAGTCCGCCCGTATGGCATAGGCCTCCTTGTCGGCGGCGTGGATGACGAGCCTAAACTTTTTGAAACGGACCCTTCCGGAACGATGATAGAATGGAAGGCCCAGTCCATAGGGAAGGGCGCCGAGAAGGCGAAGAAGGTTCTCGAAAGAAGATATAAAGGGAACATGAAAAAGGACGACGCGGTAAAGCTTGTAATCAGCGCGCTCAAGGCGGGTGAAAAGACACTTCCCGCCGAGAACATAGAGCTCGCCGTGATAACAAAAGGCGCTTTCAAGAAATACCAGGCCGAGGAAATGGCGAAGTTCCTGAGATGATAGTGTTTTAGTGATCGGATGGTTTCCGTAGACAAAGCCGTGATTGCGAGACTGACAAAAGCAGGGGAAACCTTCGAGGTGCTGGTAGACCCGGACAAGGCCCTGGCCTTCAGGAAGGGCTCGCCGATTTCTATTGAAAATATCTTAGCTACTTCTGAGATTTTCAAGGACTCGAAAAAAGGGGACAGACCTTCAGCCTCCGAGATAGAGAAAGCTTTCGGGAAGGGCATGGACTTCCTTCACATGGCTGAAAAGATAATAAAGGAAGGTGACATCCAGCTGACGACCGAGCAGAGAAGGAAGCTGACCGAGGAGAAGAGAAAGGCCGTTGCTGAACTGATTTCCAAATATGCCATAGACCCGAAGTCAAAGATTCCGCATCCGCCACAGAGGATAATGAACGCGATGGAACAGGCCCATGTCCATGTCGATCCTTTCAAGAGCGAGAAGGAGCAGATGAAGGACATCATCGACATGATAAGCCCCATCATACCGATAGCCATCGAAAAGGTAGAGGTCGCAATCAAGATTCCCCTGGAGCATGCGGGGAAGGCCGAGCCCGCTCTGAGAAGGATGGCGCAGGTCAAGAAGGAAGAGTGGACATCCGCCGCATGGATAGTCGTGATAGAGATTCCCGCGGGCATGCAGGCGGACATCTACGCGCGCCTGAACGACGTCACCCATGGCAGCATAGAGACCAAGATAATAGGGGAGACGAAGTTGTAGAAGTTAATTCACATTTCTATGGTTGTGGGGATTCCAGCTTCTCGAAGACGCTTTAATTTTTCTTCCCTAGTCTCGGGTTTCGGTTTTCCGTCATACAGGTCCTGAATATCCTGCTTTTTGGCTCCGCAATTCGGGCAGTCTTCAAGTATTTCCCATTTCTCGGGCGTTTTCGAGTATTTGACCTTCTTGCCC
>CAZKOV010000041.1:0-9253 GCA_964554465.1 uncultured archaeon | reverse complement strand
CCGTTGGTATCTGTTACCCTGATATTGAAATCGCATTCAGCATTATCCACGCAATTCTTTTCATAATCGGTTCTCCCCCCAAAAAGCGTGGTATTGCATTCCATATCTGGTTGATTGTCTTTTATGCTTACATAAACAGCAAAACGGAAATACTGGTTCGTTATAACATCCTTTACTGCAATGATAACAGGATACTGGAATGAATATGAAACCGCATACTGCTCCATACAGAAAGGCACGAGAAACATTATGGGTTTTGCGGTTTTTCTCAAAGTCTCTGGAACAGTGACGAATTTTTCAGGGATTTCATCGTCCCATTCTTCCGGATAGAAGAAGCTCACGTCAAGGTCGTAATATTTTTCTTTAATGGACTTCAATACGAAAAATGGATCATTTGCAATCCTTGGTGGATTTCTGTCCCACACAAGGTGGCTTACTGTATATCTTATCATCTTCTCAGTTCCTTTCAGGAATTGGTTTCTTCTCACAACCACACGTTCCCCGCATTTGGTCAGTATCCCTTTTATTGGTGTCCACGCGTCATTGGATTCGTTGGAATGAAGCATATTCATGATAGTTATCATTTCAAGAAAACGTGTCTCATTGAGTTCGTAAGTGAATCCTTGTGAAAACTCCAGTATGTTTTTCAGGTCAGTTGAGACCTCTATTTCGTACTCGGGGGGCATTTCAAAACTCTTTACTGTTGCAGGGAGGTGGACTTTAACAACAATCTTTCCGTTCTGTAGAACCACTTCAGTTGCTAATTTAGAAACATCTATAATTGTATCTTTTCCATAGAACTCCGTTTCCTTTTCAAGGTTCCTCACTATATACTGGTTAATTCCTCTTGACAATTCGTATTCGATGTCAGGTACATTTATATTCCCGCATGAAACCCATAATGGTATTTCAAGGCCGGAAAATTTAATATTCACTGTGCCTGTAATGTCAATAAATCCTCCCTGTTCATAGAGGTGTGTCAATTCTTCTTCTGTGGCGAGACGCAAAAAATTTTTTATTGAATCCCTGATCAGTCTTTGTTCATCAGACAACATATTTGACCAGGGATCTCCCTGTTTTCCTGAAGGTTGCAGAAGGAAGAACACCGCCAGCAGAACCAGAACTATCAAAGCTACGACAGCCACGAATTCTATCTGTCCTTTTAAATTTTTTCTTCTGTTTTTCTTTTCCATCGCTAGCATACCTCTTTATAATCTAATCTGTAAATCGTCTGTGAAGTTCCGTAATTGAATATGAATTCATAGATTCCGTCATCCGAGGATTCGGGAGGGCTTATATCGAATAAAACGTCCAGTGGATATTTGAATTCACCCGAATCTTCAGTCGATGTTAAAGGTCTGATGACACCTCTATCAACATTAAATATCTCTATTTTATTTTCAAACCCTTCTATATCTGAGAATTTCTCGAAATTATATGATATTGTAATAACTTCATCACCGCATACGGTGTCCCCGCTGTTTATCAGGTTCCCCGCGGAATCACTGAAGCTTATATAAGCTTCAGGTTTTGGAGGGAACATCTCATCAAAGGTTACGCTTGATGCCATGCCGGTTGCCATATCAGAAAAGAAATCTGCCTGTCTTTCAGCGTATGTTGTCATTGCAATCTGGTTCTCTTGCATGGCTTCTATTCTCATGTTCATCAATTTCGTATTGATTTCAAGAATTTCCTTGTTTTTGATGAATATTATAAAATTTAATAATGCTAATCCGAGTGACAAAAATTTTGTCCCGCAGATAAATAGCCACGCCAATATTATTTGATAGGGATTAGTACATGCCGCACTTGATTTGAATGCTTTTGATAAACAGAATCTGGTTTCCGCCATAAAACCTTTCTCTTTTGCCATGTCTTCTTTTCTCTCAAGAGCACATGCACACACTTGTGCCCCGCTACCAACACCGGGTATCGGAACTATAAGCCAGACAATACAAACACCGCATTCCAAAAGATCCCACCAGCTAGCTTCGCCTTTGGCGAATTTGTATAATATACCAAGACAGCCACCAAAGGCCTGTTCAATTATTTTGTCTGCAATGCATAACCAAACATCTTTCTCTTTAGCGATTTCAAGTAAATCGAAATCCTCGTTCATTGGCTCATAATTATCCACAAAATCCGGATTGTTTTCGAATTCGCTATAGTTATTTATAAGTTCTGTATACTGTTTTTCTAAATATTCAACTATACATTCAAATGCCCAGAGGCCGTATTTTTCCAGAAATTCTTGAAAACTACCGACGGCTACAGTATCTAGTAATTTGCCTGAGATATGATCAAACATTCCCTTAAAGAAACCCGATTTCTTTATCTCTTTAAAGATATCAAATGTTCCGCAACAAGCATTTCCTTTATTCAACCACTTTAAGACATCACTAATAATTTTAGCTATCTTTTGTATCTCTTCAAGTTCTTTTTGTTTTTCCTTTAGTTCTGTCATCACATCTGTGGAATTGTCCCTGTATTGTCCTTTGTAATTAACTGTAATAGTATCGCTGATTGTGCCGAACGTGTTCACATATCTTGTCTGAAAACTCACATTAATCTTTATGGAATCGCTGTAAGATTCCGAGTCGGGTGGATTTTCCGGGATTACTTTTCTTGGCAGGAATATATCACACGTATAGCTCTGCTGGGTATCAGAGACGGATTGTTGTTCACAGGATATTGTTGTGAAATTCTCATCATCGATTTTGTACTTGTACGCGAAAGTTTCAACATTTGATATCCTGTTTCCCGTAACCCTGACCGACATTACTCTTTGAGGTTTCCTCGGAACACAGTCACCGTCTTCTGAAACTATCTGACAGTCAACACTTCCCACAGAAGATACGGATAATTTCAAATCCAGATCTTTTCTTGCCGTAACGGCCTGAAATTCATCACCCGTATTGTAATTTTCTATCTTTGCCGTTATGTTAACAGGGAAATACACGCCTTCCGTGCATTCTTCAAAAGCCAGGGAAGGAACTCTGAGAGTACATAAATATTCATCAATTTTATTTCCGGTATTGATGTCCCCTTCCGATATAAGGGAACATTCGATGCTTTCGCTTCCGTAAGTTTTTGTTCCGTTGACAATGAAACCCCACTGTATATCCCCTATTATTGTTTCCGCGTGATACACCCTGACCTGCGCTTCGACATCTTCGCCTAAAAGACAATTAACCTCCGATCCCACATTCATTATGTTAATGGAAGCTTTTGAATCCGCATCGATTATTGCGGTATTTTTGATAATATGCAAATCCTGTGTTTTCGTAGTAGAAGCGACCCGCATAGACAATGTGAACGATATCCCGGGCTCGGCCGGGATTATCGATAAAAGCTTATCACGGAAAAACGCTTCCTTGTCCAGAGAGCATCTTATCTGTTGATTGCTGACAAGGTTTTTTGTGGGACTGCAGTTTATTATATCAGAAACGTCGTTTGCTTCCGCACCAACGGTTATTGTTGCCTGGATATCTTCTATGCTAAATCTGCTGTCTTCTGGAGAGCCTTCATATGCCCACTCATCGACGAAAACCGTGAACCTTTCATACCGTTCACCGTCATCTCTAAGAGGTCCAAAATCATCCGAAGGTGATAGTATAAGGGTTGGATTGAAAGCAGCAAAGCTTATTTTCTTTTCATGATACACTTCCGGGTTCACATACTTGTTCATCTCCATGGAAAACGCAAAGGGAAGACATAGCATAAGATACGCTGAAAAAACTACAAGAAATGTGAAAATATATGTGTAAATCTGTCTCATATAATCATTATTTGTGCTGGCTTTCTTATATTGAATGTAAAAGGCCTTATCAATATAAATCTGGTTTTGCAAACATTATACACCACGTGATACAATGCCCAAGGAAGATGTAAAACCTGCGAACAATGAACCGGTAAGCACCAAAAACCCGGAAGAATCTGCAAAAGAAGAGGAAAGGAAAAAAAGAATAGACGCAATAAAGAAATTTACAAACGCCATCGTGAAAAAACATAAATCGCTTATACGTTCTGTTGTCCTTTTCGGCTCAACTGCAAGAGAACAATGGAAAAAGGAATCGGATATTGATATTTTTGTAATTCTGGATGATACGAAAACGAAGATTAGCCCGCATATGAAAGAAGATTTCGAACACGAATTCGAAAAAATTGCAAAGAGTTTCTCTCCGCTGCTCGAGATCCAGTCCCCCTACCTTCTCACAGAATTCTGGAATATGGTAAGGACGGGAAATCCCATTATATATAATTTTGTCAGGGAGGGTGTTCCTATTTATGACAAGGATGTCTTCCTTCCCATAAAGAAGCTTCTGCAGATGGGCGAAATAAAACCCTCCCAAGAGGCGGTTGAAAAATATCTTGAAAGGGCTCCCAAACGTCTGAGAAGAATAGAGACGTCAAAGATGTACATGATAGCGGAAGATTGTTATAACTCAATGATTGAATCCGCGCACGCCGTCTTGATGTTCATGGGCAAGAGCCCCCCCAGACCCAAAGAAGCTCCCGATGCTATGAGAAAGCATCTTGTTAACGCCGGCCTTCTGGAAAAGGAATACGCTGACTGGATGGAGGAAATAATCAACATAAGGAAGCAGGTGGAACATAAAAAAATCAGGAAAATCCCCGGCAAAGATATTGATTTGTGGCTGGAGAGGACGGATAAGTTCATAAAAAGAATGGAAAAAGTAATAGTCAAAATCGAACTGATGAAGAGGGAAAACATCGTTAAGAAATCATATTCTATAATGGAGGAAACTATAGGAACTTTACTTGATTCCGTAAATGCGAAGCCGAATAAATCCGAACCCCTCAGGGCATCATTCAAAAAACACCTTGTCGATCCCGGTCTCGTATCCGGGGATTATCTCAAGATTTACGATACCATTTCCGAGATGAAAAAGAACATAGATTCCGGAAAGGTCGTGGACATACCCAAAGAGGATATTATAGAAGGAAGGGAAAACGTCAGGAAATTCATAAGGGTTGTCGGGAAGGTCCTGAAGAAATAATTACAAACGCCTGTCTTTTTTTAACAGTTCTATTATATAATCTGTTATTTCATTCTGATTCATATCGTCTGTTTTAACGATATAATCGTAGTTTTTTCTTTCAGTGTAATCAAAATTATAAAATTTTAACCATCTTTTTCTGTTAGTCGTTTCTCTTTCCTGCATCGTTTTTTTGGCTTCTTCAAAATCATCAAAACTTTCTTCCTCTCTTTTGTGACCAAGACGCCTTTCAACTCTCGTGTTTATGTCTACTTCAAGAAAAATTTTGATTGCATGAGGTATGAAATGTGCACCTAACCATGCATCCACGACGACATTTTTTCCGGATTTGCCGACATTGGTTAATTTTTCATCTATTATCCTGTCTATGCCGTCGTCTTCGGCTTCCAGTTTGCCCAGTTCCGTTATTGTCACACCTTTCTCCAAGGCGACTTCTCTCTGGGCATCGCCTGCTGAATAATGTTCAAACCCAAGTTTTTTCGCGAGAAGTTTTGCAACAGAACTTTTTCCGGATGCTGCCAACCCGGTGATTGTTATAATCATCTTACCATGTCACCAAATTCTTCTATTATATCCACTATTTCCTTTTCTTTGTTTGGAACATCAAAAATCAGTGTTCCTTTAATATTAAATTTCATTATGGTTTTTATCACATACTCCAGATTCAGATCTGACATCTTTATCGGTTTTTTTCCGATTAAACCGGAAGGTCCGTAGGAGACCCCCGAGAATATAAAGTAAGCATTTGAAAGCCATTGAAGATTTATGTCTTTTCTCATGGAGTCTATCACGAAATCAAAATCTGAAGAATCTCTCAGACCACCTGCGCTCCGTGCATGTATATTGCCCCAATTTACAACCGGTTCCGTTCCTCTTGTCCTTCTGATTATATCAACAACATCGTCGGTGCTCCCGACTTCTCCCGTATGTCCCGTCGTCTCGACTCCCATTTTTCCCTTTGTCCTTATGTCTCCTATAATTTCGTTTATTTTATATACAACCAGTCTGATCGCCTGTTCTTTCGGCATCATCTTGTAAAAATTAGGCTGGATTATAAAACTTCTTAGATCCATGACGGACGCTATGTTTGAAAAAATCTTCAGTTTATCATCAAGCATCGGTTCTTCGGGAAGCTTTGTTGCACGCAGCCCGAGCTCGATGTTGTATTTGTTCGCGAGATTCTTGATTTTTATAAGGCTGTTGTAATGCTCTTTATAGATGTCCTGTATGTTTTCTATGCCGTCGAAAAGTTCCTGCGGCATGAGAAACGCCCTCAAGCCCACTTTATAGAGTTCCTCAAGAATCGTTATCATGTTCTGTGGTGTTTTGGCTACCGGGATGTCATCTATACCCCCGGCTACGCCTACCCTCATTCCCAATCTTTCCTGAATCTTAAGGTATTTCTTTCTAATCAGCATATGTGTATTATATTGTAAGAAGAAGTTAAAATAAGGTGTATGTTTAAACTGAATATAGCAAGGATTAATAAGCATATATATTGTGGTTTATATATTTTGGACTCACTATATAATTAATCGGATTATTAAACATGAGACTATAAAAAATATTCATGCTGGTTAAAGACGTGATGAATGTAAATGTCGTAACGGCGCCACCTGAAATGAGCATCGTTGAAGCTGCAAAAATGATGAGTGATAATAATATAGGTTCCCTGATTGTGGTAAAAAACGAAAACCTTGCAGGTCTTATAACTGACAGGGATATCTTAACAAAAGTTGTTGCGACAGGCAAGGATATACATGAAACTAAAATAGAAAACGTTATGGCAAAAGAAGTGATTTATGTGAAACCCGACCTCGATATAGAAGAGGCATCAAAAATAATGACCGACAACAGCATCAAGAAACTTCCTGTTATAGACAATGACACGCTTCTCGGTATAATAACAGCCAGTGATATCATAGCAGCGCATCCTAAGATCATGGAAGATATCGGAAATCTCGTGCTTCTCGCCAAAAGGGAAAAACCAATCGCGGGTTAGTTCAGTTGCTTCAGAATACGAAGATCGATTCTCCGTTTATTCCAAGAAAGATAATAGCGAGTAACATGAAAAAGGCGGAAAAAAGAGGTATCAGCAGATTATCGTTTGGTTTTCCATAAATCTCCGCAACAGTTCCGCTGAACGCTCCGATGAGCCCCGCTATGGGGCTTACAAAAAACAAGGATGTTACAAAGGACGTTACAAGAAATGCCACCGAACCTTCGGCTGTCCTGTTCCCTGTTATCCTCGTTTTGCCAAATCTCGAACCTATCAAATTTGAAAAGACGTCTCCTATGGCTAAAATTGCACACGCCGCTGATGCTATATGAAGAGGAAATATCAGGAACGTGGTTCCGAATCCCAGAAATAACCAGAACGGGCCTGAAAGGAATTTCGTTTCTACTTCATCCGTTCTTGCCACATGGAACGTGAAATTCCTTAACTTTGTTTCAAGTTCGTCTAATTTCCTGAGAATCCTGTTAAGTTTCTTCTTCTCGTATCTTAGGTAAAACGAATAAAATAGGAAGAAAAAAGCTATCATAAAGGAGTACAATGAAATAATTAAACCCCCCAGAATCTGGGCAGCGAGTACGAAAACGAGACCTGAAAGATGGATAAACTGTCTTCTGTGCTCGCTGTTCATAATGAAAAAATATTGTTTATCCGATATAAAAATCAGTTTTTGTGCAATATTTTAACAGCCGGAACAATATACATTAACTATGCTGGATTATTTTCTCAATTTATTCGGTATCATACCTATAAGCATGGGAATCGCAGGTGCCATAATTCTGGTTACGTTAATAATGTGGGGACTTGGATGGAGATGGGAAAAAAAACTGATCATTCCAGAACTGCGTCCGGAAGATAAAAATACCAAAGTTACGGTTGTAATAGCGTCTTACCAATCCGCGGATACTATACGGGAAACCGTAAAATCTGCATTAGATTCTGATTATAAAAACAAAGAAATTATTGTGGTGGATGACACCCCCGATTACAGTGTTGTCAAGGCTTTGGAAGGGTTTGATGTAAAGATTGCCAGGAATAAAAAACGTTGCGGCAAGGCACGCTCACTTAATATGGCGCTTAAGGACGTTAAGACAGACTTGTTCCTGTTCCTTGATTCCGATAGCATAATAGATAAAAAATTCATATCCAGTCTTGTTCCTTGGTTCGGGGACGAAAAGATTGGAGCAGTTTCTCCGAAGTTCGATACTAAAAACAGGCATAAACTTCTTGGTAAATTCACAAGTCTCGAGGCTTCCTTCTGGTTCACGCTTGCGCGGACTCACATGTTTTTCGGTTCCATGATATCTTTCAGGGGATGCGGAATCATGGTAAGGGAATCCGCTTTCAGAAAGGTTGGTGGATGGGATGAAACCCTTGTCGAAGATATGGCCCTTGCGGGAAAACTCCTTAAGCATGGTTACAAAATCGCCCACGATCCGGGAGCCGTTGTTTATACCGACGAACCGGAAACCCTGAAAGGCCTTTACAGGCAGCGCTTCAGATGGGGAAAGGGGGGACTTTTTGCATTCATGAAGAATGCAGGAATGTATATCAGAATGCCCCAAGTCAAATACGGCATGATACCACACGGTATTCTCGTTCTGGCCTTGTTTTCAATGATAATCAGGAACAGCGTGATGGCTTTACTGGCTCTGGTTCCTTTATACGAGCTTCATAGCCTGACCTTTGTAATCCTCGTCGAATTGGGATTTATGTTGGGTTTTCTTTTTGCTTCCTACTGGATCCCCGCAACGCTGGCAGCCGTTACGCATGCCGTAATATTCTCATTCAGGGGTCTGAAAAGGAAGAGAGAAATACTGCTGCTAATCCCTTATGTCCTCGTATTCATGCCTATATTATTCACAATTTATGCACTGGGTATACTGGGAGGAATAAAGGAAAGGATAAAATATGGACATGAAATTGATGAGATGAATTTCAAGGACTGGAAAGAGACGAAATAATCATTCCTTCGTCGCCAGTACCCCTATTATTCTGCCTATCTTTTTTGCAACAATATGGTTATGGTCAAGACGTCTCATTCTTCTTCCCGGTGTGAATCTTAAGGAGCGTTTCAGAAAATTTTTTGAACTTAAGAACATGGGGGCAAACATCCATACACAAGATGTCACGAACTCACCTCCTGACCATTTTTCCGGTCTGAATCCCGCTTTTTCCATCCTTTTTCCAAGTTCAAACCTTGTGTAAGGGAACTCGT
>CAZKOV010000040.1:0-9431 GCA_964554465.1 uncultured archaeon | reverse complement strand
GAGAATTATCCTTCCGATATCTTTTCTGAGTATGTTCTTAGTCCCCTCAACGTTAACTTTCGTCATCATGGAATCGTTTTCATCAAGTATTGCCGCAAGATGATAAACAACGTCCGGCTTTGTTTTCGTTGCTCTTTCAATGTCATCTCTGTTGAGAATATCGCCCTTTATGAATTCAATTTCTTTGGGAATTTTTTCGCTTCTCCCGAAAACCGTGACGGAATGGCCTTCTTTCAGGAGTCTTATAACCAACCGTCTTCCCAGAAAGCCACTTGCTCCCGTGACAAGAACACGCATTTAAATCACTGAAATACGAATGGTATCTATTATTTAAATATCACTGAAAAGATTCTATACAGTGGGTGTTATGATGAAGATAGGAAAAGTGGAGAAATACATCAATGATATCAGAGAAAGAGACGGCGGAATGGCTTTCATTCTGATTGATCCATGCGATCACAAAACCCCGGAAACCGCTATTAAAACGGCTAAAGAAAGCGTCGAAGCTGGAGCCGACCTCATACTTATCGGCGGTTCAATAGGGGCGCAGGGAGAACTTCTCGATGTCGTGACGGCTGGCATAAAAGAGGCTGTGAACGTGCCCATAAACATTTTCCCCGGGAATATTTCATCCATTACAAAATATGCGGACTCCATCTATTTTATGAGCATGCTGAATTCAAGAAACGCTTATTGGTCAACAGTGGCCCAGACTGTTGCCGCCCCTGTAATAAAAAAGCTCGGGATAGAAGCCCTGCCAACGGGTTATATAGTGATTTCTCCCGGCGGGACTGTCGGATGGGTAGGCGATGCGAATCTAGTCCCAAGACATAAGCCGAAAATCGCGGCCGCTCTTGCTATGGCCGGCGAACTGATGGGAAACAGAATAATTCTGACTGACTGCGGTTCCAATCCCAAGGACGGCCATATGCCTTTTGAAATGATAAAGGCTGTAAGCGGTTCAATAACCGTTCCTTATGTAGTGGGCGGCGGTTTCAGGACTTCTGAACAGTGTGGTAAAGCAATAGAAAGCGGAGCTGATGCTGTACAGATCGGAACCGCTGTGGAAAATATAAGTCATGTCAGGAAAAAAGTCGAAGCTATTGTTAAATCTATCAAATCTGCCGGAAAGAAAAAAGTATAAATTTCTCTTTTTTGGTTTATTTTTTAGTTTAAAACCCATAATAAGCGAAACATTTATAAAGCAAAATAAACAAAATCAATTAACCACGAGTGAGATGAGTATATTATCTAAAAGTGGTGGAGGTATTCTATGGCAAAAAGAAAGTCAAGGAAGTCTGCCAAGAAATACTATGTTCTGAAAGTTGGTAGAAAGACAGCAATTTTTACCGGCGTACAACCAAGACAGGCAGCTTTAAAAGCAGCAACGAGGGGTTTCAAGGACATAAAGCTTAGAGAAAGAGGGAGACGAAACAAAGACGGGACATACACGGTCCACGTATTCAAAGGTAACAGGAAACAGGTAAGCGCTCCTTCAAACGCACCTTCATGGTTGCCAAGCAGAGTGTGGAAACCCTTAGTAAAGAAAGTAGGAGTAGAAAGAGTTACAAGACTCTGAATTTATTAGGGATACAACCTTTTGAAAGGTTGTATTCACTATTCTTTTTTATTTTCCATAATTCCTCCTAACTTAATAAACTAAAATTTATAAACTAATCATTATAAACTACACACAGTACATATATGTGGGGGTTTTAGAGTGAGTGAATTGATATGGCTCTATATTCCATGGGTTAGCGGTATTTTGGCGCTTGTTTTTGCTGTAATACTGATGTTATATATAAAAAAGAAAGACAGCGGACCCGAAAAAGTGCAAGAGATAACGCACCTGATACACAGAGGCGCCTTGACTTATCTTAACAAGCAATATAAAATACTTACGTGTTTCGTGATAATAGTCTTTATTGTCCTTTATCTGGGCATCGGACAAAACACGGCGATAGCCTTCCTGTTGGGTGCATTGTTCTCAGCAGTTGCCGGGAACATAGGAATGAGGATAGCGACAATCGCGAACGGGAAAACCGCAACAGCCTGCCAGAAGAGCATGAACAAGGGTCTCAGGGTCGCGTTTTCTTCCGGGGCTGTGATGGGCATGACGGTCGTCGGTCTGGGCCTGCTTGGCATAAGCGCCCTTTATGTCATCTTCGGCGACCCGCATATCATCTACGGTTTCGGTTTCGGTGCATCGGGCATAGCCTTATTTGCAAGAGTCGGCGGAGGCATATACACCAAAGCGGCGGATGTCGGAGCAGACCTTGTGGGAAAAATGGAGGAAGGAATCCCGGAGGATGACCCCAGAAACCCGGCAACGATTGCAGATAATGTCGGTGACAATGTCGGTGACGTAGCGGGCATGGGTGCGGATCTTTTCGAATCATATGTAGATGCGATAATTGCTGCGATGGCTATTGGTGCTCCTTTGGCAATGTTTGGAGGGTATGCCGTTATTCTTCCAATGATCCTTGCAGGACTTGGGATACTTGTATCAATAGCGGGTTCATTCTTCGTAAAGGCGCAGAGGAAGAGGGATGCAGAAAAAACCCTTAACAGGGGTGTATTTGTTGCTGCAGGACTCATGTTTATACTCTCATATTTTTTAATAACCAGTCTTATAGGCTCTGAGGGAGTGAACATCTGGTATGCGACGGTATCCGGTCTTATAGCCGGGATTATAGTAGGCGCTTCGACTGAATATTTCACTTCCGAGAAAAACAGACCTGCCCGGGAAGTCGCGGAAGCTTCCAAAACCGGTCCGGCCACGAATATAATTACGGGTTTTGCTTTGGGAATGGAAAGTGCGATAATACCCGTTCTTGCAATCTGTGCCACAATCATAATATCTTACGAGATGGCAGGATTGTATGGAATTGCCATAGCTGCGGTTGGTATGCTTTCAACCCTTGGTATCACCCTTGCCAGCGATACATACGGCCCCGTTGCAGACAACGCGGCAGGTATCGCGGAGATGGCTGATCTTGGCATCAAAGTAAGGGAAAAAGCCGAATCCCTTGATGCTGTGGGAAACACAACTGCTGCAATCGGGAAGGGATTCGCAATAGGATCGGCGGCTCTTACGGCTGTTGCACTGTTTATTGTTTATGGTCAGATGGTCGGACTCCAAGCAATAGATCTCATGAAGCCCTACGTGGTTGCTGGATTGTTCATAGGCGGTCTCATGCCTTTTGTTTTTTCTTCACTGACTATGAATGCCGTCGGGAAGGCGGCAATAGAAATGGTAAACGAAGTGAGGAGACAGTTCAGAATAAAGAAAGGTATTCTTGAAGGAACAACAAAACCGGACTATGCAAGATGCATCGAGATAAGCACGCATTCGGCATTGAGACAGATGATAATACCCGGCATCCTTGCAATAGTTGTTCCCATAGCCGTGGGATTTGTTCTTGGTGTTGAGGCTCTCGGAGGCCTTCTTGCCGGAGGTATCGTGACGGGATTCTTACTCGCCCTCCTCATGGCAAACGCTGGTGGCGCGTGGGACAACGCCAAAAAATATATCGAATCGGGAAAGGACGGAGGCAAGGGCTCCGCAACTCATAAGGCATCAATCGTGGGCGATACGGTCGGCGATCCTTTCAAGGATACAAGCGGTCCTTCGTTAAACATTCTTATAAAATTGATGTCCATAGTTTCCCTTGTGTTTGCTCCGCTTTTCCTTTTATTTGTTTAAGAAAGGGAAGGATTTATCCAGTATTTCCTTTACATACGGGTGTATCCTTTTCCTGAATTCTTCATTATATTCCTCTTTTTTGAGAATAACAGGATTTTTATGTAGGCTGTCTAGTTTTAATTCTCCCTTTCCTTTTCCGAAAAACATAATGTTTATAGTATCAGTTCCTTTTCCGTGCCCGAAAGGATCAGTTTCAAAATAAGTTCTTGCCACCCCGAGAAATTTTATATCTTCAATTTCCAGATTACATTCTTCTTTTACTTTGTTTTTAAGTGATTCTTTAATCGGGACGCCTCTTTCTATCCTTCCTCCAATAGGCCATAGTTCTTCCTTTGCAGGCACGTTGTTTCTTACAACCAGAAGTATACCGCCCCCGTATTCAATTGCAATATCATGACATGCTATAATTGATTTTTTATGGACATCTTCATACTGTTCATATGGGATCTTTCGTACAATAAGATTTGAAAGATCGAATATTTTTCCGTTCTCCTCTGCATATTCTTTCATGAGAATCATTTAGAACTGTTGATTAAATATTTATTACCCCTTTTTCATATTCAATGTCATGGACACTGAAAAAAAGATTGTTTTTGTTGTAATGATAATTGCTGCATTCGTTTTTGTGGTAGCATTTTCATCACTCTATGTTCAGATCGAAGTCAGTGCAGGAAACGCCTGCGGATGTGCGATTCCTATCTGGCTCTTCATACCGCTTCTTTCTTCAATAGGTCTTTTAATAGGGACGCTCGTCTACTATTTGCTCTACAAGGGCACCTCCGGACCGGCAATGATGAATCCGGTAATAGATCCGAAAGAACTCGCTTCTGCCTTAGTTAAGATGCTGCCTTCTGACGAGGCAAAGATAGTTGATTTATTAATAACCAATAACGGTGAAATGACGCAATCAAGAATGATGAAAGAAAGCGGATTTAACAAAGTAAAAGTGCATAGAATAATAAAACGTCTCGAAACGAGAAGATTCGTGACAAAAACCAGAGACAGGAAAATCAATACAATTTCACTTGCTCCGCAAATAAAAAAATTCCTGGATTAACGCGCTGCCATTATTTTTTTAAGATTTTCTTCTTCGGAAAGATTCAGTCCTATAACCTTTGATTCACCGCTGTCCATTGAGACCCCGTAAATTGTATCGCCTTTTCTCACGAGATCTATATTATGGGATATGATTATGAACTGTGCCATCCTGGACTGCTTTTTCAGAAGATGCGTTATTGCTTCCGTGTTTGGCTTATCAAGAGCGGCATCCGCCTCGTCAAGAACGTAAAAAGGGCTTGGCTTGTATCTTTGTATAGAAAAGAGGAATGCAAGAGCTGTCAATGTTTTCTCTCCGCCTGACATGGAATCTATGTAAAGAAGTTTCTTTCCAGGAGGCTGGGCTGAAATAAGAAGGCCGGATTCAATATCACCTTCCTTTTCAAGCCGGAGATGCGCATCGCCTTCTGTCATTTCATTATATAAATTCCGGAACTGGTCCGATACCGCATCAAGTGTCTTCCTGAATACTTCATGACGCTTTGCATCAATCTCCGCTATCGCTTCTTCTATCGCAAGTTTCTCCTTGATTATTTTCTCCACCTTGTCCTTGAATGTTTTGAACTCGCCATACAAATTATCGAAATCCTCTATCGCCTTCATGTTGACCGGTCCAAGCTGGGCCAGTTCTCCTAGAATTTCGTTTTCCCTGTTCTTAAGCCACGAAACGCTCTTGTCCTTTAATTCGGATTTTTCAATCTCTTTAACACGTTTTACATCCTTTTCTCCCCACTGTTCTTTTGCGGAATCGAATTTTGCTTCAAGACGGGCCTTGTTTATATTTATTTTATTCAGCTCCTGCTGGAGGCCTATACGCTTTTCATAATGCTTTTTCCTTTCAGCACGAAGTCTTTCGAGTTGCTCTTTCAGCTTTGCGCGTTTTCCTTCAAGGTTCGCACTGCTCGATTTCTTCTCTTTACCCAGAAGTTCTTTCAGTTGCCCTTCAAGTTCTTCTATTTCTATGACAAGGATCTTACTTTCAGAAGCAAGTTTCTTTTTCTCTTCCATGTAACTTTTTATCCTCGGATTCGAGCTTTTCTTTATATAGAAACCGCCTGTCATCGCACCCGATGATTCCACCAGATCTCCGTCAAGTGTCACCATTCTTGTTCTTTCTTTCCTGGAGATTTCTTTGGCATGTTCAATGGAACTTATACATGCAGTGCTTCCGAAAACGTAGCTTACGACATTAGAATATTTAGGCTCATGATGAATAAGATCCGACATCCAGCCGAAGGATCCTTCCGGGGATTCTTGTTTTGTCTTTGTCTGAATTCTGTCCAACGGAAGGAATCTCGCCCTTCCTATCTGGTTTTTCTTGAGATATTTGATACAATTAACAGCAACGTTGGCGTTTTCTACAATAACATCAGACATATGGGCTCCGGCCGCAATGTCTGCAGCGACTTCATATTTATCGGGAACCATTATCAGGTCTTTAAGGATACCGTGAACCCCCTGTATATTCAAAACCGCTTCAACGGCAGGGGATTTCGTTTTTTCCATTTGCTGTATATCATGGATCATCTTTTCTATCCTTTCCATCTCCCTGTTGTTTGCATCTATTATGCCTCTTTTTGATTCTATGCCCGATTCGAGACGGGATATTTTTTTTGTAAGATCGACCTGCTCGGAGAAATTCATTGCATCTCTTATCGCATCTTCAAGTTCGTTTTCCTTTGCCTCGATCTTGGCATCAAGTTCGTTTATTATTTTTTCGCTTGTCTGATACTCGGTTTCTTTTTCTTTTATCTTTTTCTCCACTTCTTCCATGGTTTTCTCGGTAGATGAAAATTCTTTCCAGAGGAGTGTCATGCGTATCTGGTTAATCTCGCTTTCAAGGTTCTGGTATTTTAATGCGGCATCCCTTTCGGCTGAAAGGCGTGACATTATCTCCTCTTTCTGTTCTAAAATAATTTCTGCTTCCCTCACTTTTATTGCTATTTTCTCAAGTTCATTCAATGCCTTCTTCTTCTTTTCCTCGTATTCTGTTATGCCGGATATTTCGTCAAGGACCGTGCGTCTTTCAACAGGATCCATTTCTATAATCTGGGTAACTGCTCCCTGTTTTAGAATGTTGTGTCCTCCCGGCTGGATTCTTGCCTTCGTGAAAACATCAAGTATCTGTTGTCTTGTCACTATCTTGCCGTTCAGTCTGTACGCGCTGACGCCGTTCTTGTTTATCCTTCTTGATATGGTAACGGCATCCGTATCAAAAGGCAGGTCTCTCTCCTTGTTGGAAAAATAAAGGGCGACTTTTGCATAGTCGGCGCCTTCCTTTTTCCTGCTGCCTGTAAATATAAGATCTTGGGATTTCTTTGCCCTCAGGACTCTTGAAGATGTCTTTCCAATGACAAAAGAGACCGCATCAGCTATGTTGCTTTTTCCTGAACCGTTCGGTCCTGTAATAACGGAAAAATTCGTCGGAAAAGGAATGCTCGCTGGTCTTTTAAAAGATTTGAAACCCTGCACTGATATTTTCTCGAGACGGATCATAATTGAATAATATTGTGTTATCAGGTTTTTATTGGTTAATATATTATTGTTATATCACCATAATCTATTATGAAAAAAATCTTTGTTCTGATTTCGCTGTTGTTCATATTTTTATTAATTTCACCTCAACAAACTTCTGCCAAACTGGAAATATATTCAGGCAATCCCTATTTTCTTGAGTATGATGGAGAACCTTTCATGAACATGCCTTTTGATGTAGATGTCAGTGGCATGAAACACTCCAGAAAAATGATCAGTTCGGGGGTTGGCTTTAGCTTATACTCAAGCAGCAGAAGATTTTGCGGAGTAAATTGGTTTGAAAAAAGTAATTTATTGTATATAGATGGCATAATGAAAAACGGTTTCAATGAAATAATATGGGATAACATTAAGCAAGTTGTTTCGGAAGCCCATAATAAAGGCGAGATAGTTAATTTCGGAATCTGGGCAACAACAAGACTTGAATATGGAATATCTGGAGAAACCCCTGCAGATTACAAGGCAATAGGGGATTGCAAAGACTCTGTTTATAATTGTGAATGTAATTACAATGACCCAGCAGCTTCCAATTACTGGGCTCCTGACAGGTTTGAGGCGAGTATGTGGAGCGAATTGAGAGGTGGTCCAATCCCGCAGGAAGGATACCCAAAAGACAATTTCTATACACTTTATGATTACGAAAATCCTATTAACGAACCTTATGACGACAGCTGGCCGTGGCAGAAGAAAAATCAATACTTCCAAGAAGAATTAATAAGAAAGGCATATAGTGAACTTTCCGCGTACGATAACTGGATGTTCCAGCCGATGTATGAAATTGATGACACGGGCGGAACTAACGTGAATAAAGCACTAAGATGGGTCGAACACATAACGGATTATTGCCGGTCATTAAATCCCGATATTCTCATTGTGTTTTGCGGAAACAGCGCAAGCAGTCCTTTCCTGCAGTCTGGAAATTTTGATGTAATATCATCCGAGGGATCCGTGGACTCGATAGATTTTCCTTATAGGATGAAAAACCTGTTCTGGAAATTTAACATGCCATTGATTTATACAGGTTATGATCCGTTTAACAAAAAGGGGGAAAGGATGGACAATCAGGATAACATTCCTGATGATTATGAGAATGACATCAGTTATGATTATAACATGGAGGTAATGCGTAATTTTGTGCTTAATGGAATAAACCCGGCTCCGTTTTTCCATTATCAAAGTTATGCTCAGTATTATCCCTATTCGGATATAATTAATGAATATGCACAAACTTTGGCTGATTTCTTTGAGACAATAAATGACTGGAATGATGAACCAGGAGATGAGATAAATGAAAACGCTGTCCCGCCGATACCTTATATAGGAGACAAATATGAAGAGGACAATTCATGCTCCGGGAAAGGGGGATATGTATGCTCGGGATCTCAGACATGTACCGGACAGTGGATTTCTGCATCGGATACGCAAAAATGCTGTTCAGTGGCCTGCAAAGACAATTGTAATGACGGAACCATTCATGGGCAATGCTCCGTTACAAAACCAAAATATTGCAATGACGGAAATCTGATTGACGATTGCCAGAAATGCGGTTGTCCTCAGGAACTGGTGTGTGGCGGTGGCAGCTGCATAACACCGCTTACTATAAGTATTCTAAGAGGATGGAACATCGTCTATATGCCCACAGAAGACAATATACAAATATCACAGCTTCAGGATTCATGCGGCTCCGTGTCGTTGTTTTCTTTGGAAAACGGGAAGCTCGGACCAGAGACGGTGTTATCTTCCGGGAAATCTTATCTCATGAGATCCAGAAATTCGTGCATAATAAAACTCAATAAAACGAGGATGCAGGAAGAACCGATTCAGATTTCAAAGGGATGGAATGTCGTTGGAACGCAAGCAGATATTAATTATGAAGATATGGGTAATGAATGTAATAAACCTTTGGTTTTTACACTGAATAAAGGCAGATTGTTCAGCTTAAAGCAAGGAGACAAACTGCGAAAGGATAATGCCTATCTTGTAAGAAGTGATACCGGTTGTGTTTTCAAGAGAAATTAATCAAGCAGATCTTCTACCGTTTTTTCTGCATCGAATTCTATGATGTCATCATAATTCTGTCCTGTTCCTAAAAATAATATAGGTTTTCCTGTAGAATACACGGCAGATAGCAGGG
>CAZKOV010000039.1:0-9476 GCA_964554465.1 uncultured archaeon | reverse complement strand
CTGAAGAAACGATAGACAGAATACATGATCAGGGCGGTTTTGCAATCGCTGCACACCCATTTGACATCAAGGGACTGGGAATACAGGATAAGATAAAATATGCAGATGGAATCGAGGTTTTCAATTCTCTTAATGTTGATAAAGTCGCAAACTGGATGACCCAAAGGAAGGCCAAAGGTTTAGAAAAAACCCCCTTTTCAGGTTCCGATGCCCACTCAGCGGACATGCTTGGAATGTCTCTTAATGAGATGAATGATAATATCCAGAACGTTGAAGATTTTCTTTCTGAATTAACGAAGGGAAAAACATCCATAGTAAAGACGGATTATCAGACAGTCAATGTTCTTATAGAGTGGACACGCGAAAGAATGACAAGATCATATTTTGACATAGTTGATTATGTAAATACACATTACTGGATACCCAAACTTCAGATAGCTAAATTTATGCTCAACAAATTTGTCTATTCGAACAACAAAACACTGGATTATGCATGGGAAGGTCTGGCACAGTTCGCCTTTAAGATGGCAACTTTGTATGGAGGAGCAAAGCTTATTATCTGAGATCACCGGTTCCCCCCGGAATCAGTCTTCTTATTTCCTCGGAACTTATGCCATCTATCCATTTCCTGTCTTCGGGTTTTGCTTTGGGGACTATGATGCCCTTAATTTGTTTTGTAAGTTCAGAAGCGTCGGTTGAGCCCGGTCTTATAAGGATATAATATTTTGTCTTGGATTTTACCGATTTTAAAGGTCCTGAAAAGGCTTCCTTTTTACCGGTTTCGGGATTTTCCCAGAAACCGAGAGCTATCTCTAGCTTCGTGTTATAATACCATTCGCGTTCCCCGTCAATATAGAAAGAGCCCTTGGGAAGATTGACACCATCAGGACTCGTCTTGAGCACCTGTTTTGGTGTTATTCCGTACACATCAACAGTACCAAGCAGCCTGGCCCACGCCTTTGACTGGACAGCCGCAAAAGCGGCGGCCTCTTTCTTGGCACTGCCGGAAATATTCTTTCCTCCCGACTTGATTACAGTAAATGCAGCTCCCTGTATATCCGAGTGGAAAACGAAATCCGAAGATTCAGTATGATGCCTGATCAAAGACTCATTGGTCTCTGCATCCTTGCCCGCAACGACCAGAAAACCATCAGAAGTGAAGAACCATTTGAATTTCTTGAACCATCCAGACTTCTGATACTTTCTTGCAAGTTCTTTTCGCCTGACCTTCTCGATTTTCTTCTTGCCTTCCTTTTCAGAATCCTCCAACCTTTTCCTTGATTTTCCAAGAGCGACCCTGGCCGAAGAAAGCTTTCCTTTCATTTTCTTGGAAGTCTCGAAATATTTTGTAGCATTCTTGTTCAGAGGTTTTTTGTAATCGATATCAAACCTCTTTCCCTCAATTTCCAAAGTAAGTAGACCTTTCTTCTCATTTATATCCACAATCGATTTCGCCATGGCTGTTTCGCTGTCCTTGAGCTTTGATTTTATCTCGTTCCAGGAAAGGCCGGAATCCCTCGCGCCCAGAAGCTGGCAGATGATGTTATTGATGAACTGGTAATTCTCGTAAATCAACTCACCTATATCCTTGCTTGTTGTTCCTTTTTCATGCATGGCATCTATTGCCTCTTTCTGGCTTTTCACGATTCTTTCTATCTTTTCCTTTTCACTTTTCTGTACTTTCTGCTCCTTCTTCTCAACAGTTTCGATAAGTCTTGGAGTAAAATATGAATCGAGGGCTTCGGAAAAAGTCTTTGTTTTCTTCGGTTTTTCTGAGCCGACCGGGAACGGTGAAACAAAGTAGGGATAAACAGATGGAACGATTTCTTTTTCTTCGAATTCTTTCATAACTGAGTATAATCTGGATAAATCCTTTTCTGAAAATTCATTTGCGTTTCTATCGGAATCGAAATCTTTTAGGACCTCGTTGGCATAAGCAGAACCAAAGCCCATATTAACAGACATGAAGACAACAATCTTCTTATCGGAAGATTTTACCTGTTCAATAAAATCTTCTTTTGATATTGAGAAGGGGTTGGAATTGGAAGGTGGATACTCATAAGGGCGGTTTGGACGTATTGTCCTGTCCTTCCATGTCTGGTGATAAAGGGGCATTATTATCCTTTTTTCGGAATCGCATAAAATGACATTTCCATTATGAAAGTTCTCGATTATCAGATAATAGTCATCCGTCTTTATTTCGATTATTCTGTTGAACTCGTTTTGTTCGATACTTCTGATCTTAGCTCCGATAAGCTTCTTCCTGAGAAGCTGGCAGAAGCCCGGCGGCTGCATTGGCGCATCGGCTTTCTTAGTGGTCAGAAAAGTATGTTTCTTATCAACGAACAGCCTAGCAGTGCTTGTTTTAGAACCAGTTTTGGAAGCTTTAGGGGCATAAATTTCAAATATGAACTGAAATCCATCTTCCAGCCGCCACTGGTATATCTTCCTGAAGAAGCCGCCTTCTAATGTCCCCTTCAGCTCTTTGACTAAGTAATAGATATCAAGAGCTGCCATTTCCTGTTTTCCGGTCCGGCTTTCATCCATAATTAATGTAATTTGAAAAGAAAGTTAAATAACAATTAGAACTTGCATCTTCTTAATTTATTAACCATTCGGATAAGAATCTCTCATGTCCAAATCAGTGAGGCTTCTGACTTATTTAATGAAAACCGGAGAGTTTGCAAGAACTACCGACGCAGAAAATGCCATCAAATCCGGATACATAACAGTCGACGGCAAGAAAGTCACGAGAGTCCAGAACTTTGTCCGAAACAACTCGAAAATAATCATTGAGAAGAACGGAAAACCCGTACCCGCAAGTCAGGTGAAGAATACTTACATAATATTCAACAAGCCTTCCGGATACATATGCCAGAAGAGCATCAGAGGCGAAAAGAGCATCTACGACCTCCTTTCCGGCATAAAGGAACTCGATGAAAAGACGAAACGGAGCCTTTTTACGGTCGGAAGGCTTGACATGGATACAGATGGACTTCTCATAATGACTAACGACGGCTCCCTTGAAAAGGAGCTAATGAACCCGAAAAGCCACATCAGCAAGACATATATTGCGACTGTTTCCAGAGACCCTAACATAAAAGAGAAGGAAAAACTTGTGAAAGGAATGACAATAAGAGACGATGACACCGGAAGGGAATTCTTCGTGAAGGCTCTCTTTGTTCACACCGTCGGGAAGGACAGGCTCCTGATGATAATAGATGAGGGCAAGAAGAGACAGATAAAGAGAATGCTCGGCGTTTTCGGGATAGAAGTCCTTGCCCTCCGGAGGGTCGGGATAGGCAACATGAGGCTCGATAAAATCAATTTCGGCGGAAAGAATTACAGAGTATCGAGCCTTGACGAGATAAAGACGGTTGTAGGAATGTGACTAACGGCTTTGCAAATCCTGATATATCACTAACTATTTTTATTTCACTTTGATACTCCGATTTCCCCGCATATTCTGATTTGCCTGCGTATTCGGATTTAGTCCCATATTCGGATAGGTTTAGATTTTCCAAGGAAACAACGTATTTGTCAGTATCTGCTATTGTTTCCACATCCTCTGCTGATTTCCTGATTACTGCTTCCCAACTATCATATGCCGGCGGGATTTGGGATACTTGTGTTGTACTTGTTGCAAACCTCCAGAGTTCACTTCCGTCATCGGCGTCAATTGCATACAAATAACAATCCCACGAACCCACATAGAATATATTGTCTTTCCTTACTGGTTGGCTGTATATCTTTTCGCCTGTCTTGAAACGCCAGATTTCCTTTCCTGTTTTCCGATCAAGACAATAGAAATAGCTGTCACCGGAACCAAAGTAAATCCTGTTTTTGTAAATCACAGGTGATTTATCTATGAGCTCTTCACCCCGGATCTTGAATCTCCATAATTCTTTTCCATCCATTGAAATGGCATACATGATACCATCTCTTGAACCGTGATAAATGACATTGTCATAAATTGTCGGACTTCCCGCATTACCATATTTCCCCGTCTTGAACCTCCAGATATCTTTACCGCTTTTTATATCGATAGCATAAAGGAAATTATCCATTGAAGCACAGTATATAATACCATTATGGATCGCGAAAGGTGCGGGGTTGAATATCTCCCCGCCTGTTCTGAATCTCCAGATTTCTTTTCCTGTTTTTGCATCAAGGCAATAGAGATGTCCGTCGAAATCACCTATGAAGACCATACCGGAATAGAAGGAGGGTGATGATACTACCCAGTCAGATGTTTTGAATTGCCATATCAGTTCACCTGTATCATATTTGAATGCATAAAGATAGTTGTCCTTTGATCCAACATAAATTATATTGTCACCGGCACAAGGCACGCTGAATATGGAACCCCCTGTCTTGAATTCCCATATTTCGTTTCCTGTCTTGATATCCAATGCGTAAAAATATGCATCGTTGGACCCTGTAAACAGGATACTCTTATATATCAGCGGGCTTGTTTGCATCCCGGCTCTTGTCTTGAATTTCCATCTCTCTTTTCTTGTATTTATATCAACTGCATAGACATAGCCGTCCATAGCATTGAAAAAAACCGTATCATCTTCTAACAATATAGTGCAAGATATACTTCCCCCGTGTTTGATTTTCCACATCCTGTCGAATTTTTTTGTTTTTCTTATTTCAATATCTTCGACGGAAATGTCAAAACTGTCTGAAAATTCCATAACAAATCGCCATTGAACATTACCAAATCAACTTTGTATTCAGATTTTTGTTTGTATTCTGTCTTTGTCGTGTATTCGGATTTTCCATAATCGCTGAGATTAATGGTTTCTGTAGAATCAGAATATTTTTTCTCTGAGTCGAAAGAATCGGAAATGCTTTCATTCTTCTTTATTTCGACTTTGAACATTCCATAAGGATCAGACCATATAGTCTTCTTTAACGTGCTTGTTGGCATGTTCCATAATTCCTGACCCGTTTCAATATCCACTGAATGCACCCTGCAGTCGGCGCAGCCGAAGATGACTTTCCCCTTGTATATCTTCGGCTTATCCCAGATTTCCCCGTCCGCTTTCGGGGACTGCCATATAATCTTCCCGTTTGTATCGAGACAATATATATGGCCATCTTCGGAACCGAAATATATTCTTTCCTCATTGATTACAGCTCTTGACTCTATTACCCCATAGGTTTTGAACCTCCATATTTCGTTTCCTTCCAAATCAAGACAATAGAAAACGCCGTCACGGGCTCCTATATATAGCCTGTTTTTGTAAATTGTTGGAGACATTGCTATCCCGTAATTCCCCAGTTTTATCTTTCTGATGATATCTCCGGTTTCAGCATTCAGGGCATATAAAAAGCTATCAAAAGAAGGAACATAAATAACATTGTCACGAATCGTGAGATGAACAGGATCAAATACCTCTCCTCCTGTTTTTACTCTCCATAGTTCTTTTCCTTTGGAATCAAGACAATAAACATAACCATCAAACGAACCAAAAATTACAGTGTTTTTATAGAATCCCGGAGCACAGCATATTGAATTACCTGTTTTAAAACGCCATAACAATTTTCCATTTTCTGCATTCAATGCATAGAAATACGAATCCCTGCATGACATGAAGACTGTATCGTTATTTATTCCCGCATAACCGGCAACAGAGCCACCCATCTTATATCTCCACAATGTCTTTCCTGTACCTGCATCAAGACAAAGGAAGTTTCCCTTCCTGTCACCCAGATAGAGTTTCCCATCACTATAAATCGGAGAGGAATCCTGCAGAGCATCTGATTTTGTTTTCCATCCTATCTGATTGGTATCCAGATTTAGTGCATAAACATGACTGTCAAACGATCCATAGTATAGCATATTTCCAACTAACGTTGTTCTCACTATAGAGCCGCCGTCTGTTCCTGACCAGACTCTTTCAAACTTTCCGACTTTCTTTATCTCCACATCTTCAAGTCTGGCTCCAAAATCACCGAATTCGAATTCCATAATTTAGCTCCTTCAAATATAACAAAGTCTGTCGTATATTCAGACTTATGGGTATACTCACTCTTTGTAACATACTCAGACTTTTCCCCGTATTCGGAAAGATCTAGCGATTCTAATGCTCCCGAATACTGGCCATCATCAACCGTATCACTTTCATCCGACTGACTTATTTTTACGACAGCTTTCCAGGCTTCATGTGGGGGCGGAAGTTTGACCTTTTGCGTGGTGCTTGCTGACATTCTCCACCTTTCATTTCCATTTATGTCAAGCGAGTAAACATAGCAGTCATAAGAACCCAGCATTATTATATCGTTCCACACGGCAGGCGCTCCATAGACCTTTCCGCCAGTCTGGAACCTCCAGATTTCCTTCCCGTCCAGTGTTATTGAATAGAAAGTTCCGCTTTCATCTCCCATATAAATTTTTTTATTATAAAATATTGGAACTCCTGGAAGGCTTTTTAGTTTGAACCTCCAGACCTCGTTCCCGTTCAGGTCAAAACAAAATAATATCTCGTCTCTGGATCCCACCAAAATCATATCATTGTATATCACAGGCTGGACAGCATTCCCATATTTTGCTGTCTTTATTTTCCATATTTCTTTCCCGTTATTTGTATTAACTGCATATGCATATCCGTCAAGAGAGCAGAAGTAAACTACCCCTTTCCAAACGGTAGAATGCTGATGGATGCCCCATATCTCAGCTCCCGTCTTGAACCTCCATATCTCATTGCCCGAACTGGCATCGAGACAATAATAATATCCGTCAAAAGAGCCGAAATAAATCCTTTCTTTATAAACAACGGGACTTGATACTATCGCATCGCCGGTCTTGTATTTCCATATAATCTTACCGTTTATTTTGTCGGCTGCATAAAGATACCCGTCTCTTGAGCCGATGTAAACAATATCACCTGCGACATACGGAGAATTTGCAATTTCCCCACCAGTAGGCAATCTCCATAATTCTTTTCCGGTATTTTTATCTATGCAATAAAGGTTCTTATCATAACTCCCGATGTATAATCTGTTTTCGTCAATGAAACCCGAGGAAAATATCATTCCGTCAGTCATGAAGCGCCAGATAAGCTTCCCCGATATGACTTCTGTTGCATAAATGTAATGGTCTGCGCTTCCAAAATAGACTATACCATTATCTACGACAGGACTTGCCAGAATGCTTCCGCCATCTCCCAGCTTGAAATTCCTGTCCACTTTTCCTTCTTTTTTCACTTCAATATTATCTGTTGTTGTTTCAAAATTCCCAAATCCTTCAAAATCGAATTCCATTCTATCACTCCGAAGTTCATAGCACCTTCAAATATCATAAACTCAGTAGAATACTCCGATTTATGTGCATATTCGCTTTTCACAGAATATTCTGATTGCGTATAGTCGCTGAGATTCAACGTTTTTGCTGCAGCTTTATACTGGTCTTCACTTTCTATCGTTTCAATCGTATCTGCAGATTTCCTTATTTCAGCCTCAAATGCTTCATATGCAGGTGGCATCTCTGCCATCTTGGTTGTACTTGTTGCTATTCTGAAAACTTCTTCCTTAGTTCGAAGATCTATCGCATATACATGGCAGTCCCATGATGCAAAGAATAATTTTCCATTGTAAATAGTCGGTGTATCATATGTTCCGCTACCGGTTTCAAATCTCCAGAGTTCATTCCCGTTCAGATCAATGCAATACATGTTATTATCTTCAGAGCAAAGGTAAATCCTGTCTTCATAGAACAGAGGAGGCGATTCAATCATTCCACCTGTTTTAAACCTCCATAATTCTTTTCCATTGATCGACAATGCATATAATATGCCGTCCCTTGAGCCATGGTAAAGGACACCTTTATACTCTCTGGGACATCCTGCATTTCCGTATTTACCTGTTTTAAACCTCCATATCTCATTTCCATTGAAGTCGATACAGTAAATGAAATTGTCAAAGCTTGTGAAATATATCCTCTTATTCAGAACCAACGGAGCTATGTCATTATGAACTTCAGCACCGGTTTTGAACCTCCAGACCTCCTTTCCTGTCTCCGCGTTCAGACAATAAAGATAATGATCAAATGAACCTATAACTATCTTTCCATCGAAAGCCGATGGCCTCGCCAAGACATCTTTTCCCGTCCTGAACCTCCAGATAACTTCACCGCTTTCCGCGTCTATACAATAAACAAAACCACCGAAGTTTCCGACATAAATCTTCCTGTTATATTGGATAGAACTCGAGAATATACCACTGCCTGTATTGACCCTCCAGATTTCCTTTCCCGTATTTCTGTCCAGACAATACATATACTGGTCATAAGAGCCGAAATAAATCCTGTCTTTATAGAAAGAAGGCATTCCAACGATGACTCCGTCGGTGTTGAATATCCACAAAATTTTTCCTGTTTCAGGATCAACGGCATAAAATTTCTTGTCACATGATCCGAAATAAAGAACCCCTTCATATAGCGTTTGGTATGCTATACTGCCACCAGTGCTTATTTTTTTATGCCTGTCGAAATCCTTCGTTTTCTTTATTTCGATATTTTCAACCTTGGCTCCAAATTCACCGAATTCGAACTCCATATAATATCACCTAAATTAATCGCTCCTTCAAATATCACAAATTCCGTCTTATATTCAGACTTGTGTGTATACTCGCTTTTTGTCTCATATTCTGATTTTGTATAGTCGCTAAGGTTTATGGTCTCAGACAAGCTGTCATATTTTTCTTTTCCATTTATACTCTCGGAAGTATCGACATTTTTCTGGATTTCCATTTTGAAACACTGATAAGGAGGTAACAGATTGCTTTGTTTTTTGTTGCTGGTCTGGAATCTCCAGACTTCCTGACTGTTTTCAAAGTTTATAGAATACATATTACAGTCCCATGAAGTAAACAATGCATAATTGCCCCATATTCCCGGTTTCATATATACAAGTCCCCCTGTCCTGAACCTCCAGATTTCGTTTCCGGCAAAGTTTAATGCATAGAAATTACTGTCACAGGAACCTACTAGTATTTTTCCGTTTATAATAACAGGAACTCCCATTACTTCTTTCCCTGCAACAAATCGCCAGATTTCCTTCCCTTCCAAGGATAACGCATAAAGAATACCATCTCTGCATCCTTGGTATAGAACATTATTATGAATTACAGGAGCAGTCGAATGTCCGTATTTGCCCGTCTTAAACCGCCAGATTTCCTTTCCTGTATTGATATCGACTGCATAGAGATTGTTATCGAATGATGCTATGAATATCTTCCCTTCAAGAATTGGAGCTTGATTGCAATTAAATATCTCAGCTCCGGCTTTGAATCGCCATCTCTCTTCCCCTTTTTTCGAATCCACACAATACAAATTCCCATCGGCAGAACCGAAGAATATGTTTCCCTTGAAATATGATGCATATGAAAATATACCGTCCCCGGTTCCAAACCGCCAGATTTCTTTACCGGTCTTTGCGTCAAGGCAGTACATGTATGAGTCTTTTGAA
>CAZKOV010000038.1:0-9586 GCA_964554465.1 uncultured archaeon | reverse complement strand
TAGCGAGGCCTGTTGTTGACATCAAAGACTTTGAAACAAAGAAACTCGAATACGAGATTTACACTTTCGGAGAGGAAAATGTCGTCATCCCGATTAAAGATGCAAAGAAAGAGTCGGGAGAGAGTCCGCTGAAAAAACTAGCAGCTGAGACCCTTTACAATAAACTCAGCAGGATTGACAAGAACATGAAAGTCGAGGTTTTGAGCGATAACAGGATATTGATCAAAGTCCGGAACGAGCTGATCCCAAAGATAATCGGGAAGAAGGGAGCGAACATAGAAAAACTGGAAGAAGAGATAGGCTTCAACATTTCCGTTGAACCTATTGAGGAGACGATGAAGAATGAGGTCAGGTTCCAGGTTTATGAGAAGGGAGCAAGTTATTACATAGACCTTGGAAAGAAATCTGCAGGCCGGTTCGTAGATGTCTATGACGGCAAAAGCCTGATCTTTTCGGTTGAAGTCGGGAAGAAAGGAATGATAAAGGTCAAGAAGAAATCAGATATTGGAAGAAAAGTTCTGAGTGCAATTGCGTCTGACAGGATGAAAGTATTTTACTGATCAAACCAGATTAACCTTAAAGGAACTTCAGCCTTCTTTATTGTCACCACATCTCCTTCACTTAATTTGAATATGTGTTCTTCCTGCCCGTCTATGCAGACTTCCGCTTCTTCATTTAACGGGATGATATTAACTGGTTTTGAAGTAATAATTTCTCCTTTCTTAAGAGAACCCTTGTAGGGCGCTACAGCAACGACACCAAACTTCTCGTTATCGTCTTCCAGAGACTTAGCTCCCGCCGAACCGGCAAAAGCCCGTGACCCATGACCTGTGTAAGCTAATATTGCCGTGTTCATCTCAAGTGAAGTCTTATTATTGATGGTCAGCTCAGAATGAAGCATCCTTCTGGTATAGACAGGACTTACTATGATTTCATTGACAGCCGCCGCATCTACAGGCTCATTATTTATCTCAGTGGTAAGTTTCATCAAATGCTTAATCTCGTAATCCTTCCCCTCGAAACCAAGGACAGCTTTCTTTACCTTATCCATGTAGTCGTCGGGGCCGGCAGCAAGATAATATCCTACCGAATCGCCGCCGTTTATACCGAGAACGGGGCATCTGAAATCGTTCTGGTGGTGGAGCAAAGTCCCGTCGCCGCCTATCATTATCGCAAAATTGATATGCTCTTCCTTCTTATCTGTATGTTCTATACTGTTATCATCAAGGAACTTCTCAATCTTCTTCCTGATGTCATCATACATGTCCGGTTTGGTCGCGATGAAGACCTTTGAAAAGCGCATCAAATCACAATTGAATATTGTTCAGAACAGCTTAAATAACGGCTACTTCGGTAGACCGTGCCTTTCCTTAAGAACTTCAATCTTATCCAGAACGGCTTTTTCCAGATCTATATCAAAGAAATCAGCTAATTTTGCAAACTGTAGAAAAACATCAGCGAATTCATCCTCCAGATCCTTTTTCTCGGGTGTTTTCTTTCTCAGTTTTTCACGGTTGACTTCTTTGGCCAGTTCGCCAAGCTCTTCGACTAACTGGGAAAGATTAAGTTGTGGATCCCTGTCCAGACCGACCTTGTTATCGACATCATCGACAATTTTTACAGCAATTCTCTGGAACTCTTTTACATCCATAACAAAGAAATTGACCGGATTATTTATATTGATAATCAGAAAACACATTTTTCTCCATTATCACTTAGCCATCTTTCTCTGCTTTTATAATCTGGAATGACTTTCCCGACCAGATGCCAGTACTTCTCCGAATGATTGAAGTGGACAAGATGAGCTAGTTCATGCACACATATATATTCCAGAATTTCATTGGGAGCCAAAAGGAGGCGCGTGGAAATGCTTATTTTACCGTCCTTGGAACAAGAGCCCCACCTAGAACTCATGTTCTTGAACTTGATGTCTTTTATTTCCTGACGGAAAAAGAGGTTGTTCAGGAGATTCATTTTGTCATGAAGTTTGGGCAGCCTTCTCTGTGCAATGACCTTTGCCAGCAGGCTTGATACATGCTTCTTCTTGTCATCTTCCGGAATCGCATCGGGAATATTCAGCCTGATTATGTTTCCCAGGATATTGGCCGAAGCGCTCTTCCTTTTCGTATAGTCTATCCTCAGGGCGAATTTCTCATTCCCGATATCCAACACTTCATTATCCTTGTATTCTCTTGTATAGGGCGGTTTGTATTTCTCCGGGCTCTTCTCCATCTTCTTGCGAGCCCATTCCATGAATTCTTCCAGATGTTTGGCTCTTTCAGCCCTGCTGGCCCTTGAGGAGAGGCGGATTGTCACTATATTATTCTGTATAGAGACAGTTGAGCTCCACCTCCTGTGATTAAGAACCTTCAGGATATATTTGTTTCCCACGATTTCCCAGACTTCAGTTTCCATAATTATTATTTATAGTAAAATAAGAAAAAGAGTTTCATATCTTGGAACAGAGACTGTTTTTAAAATTTATCAGCAATTTCTGGAAATAAGGAGAATTTGAGGATTTTTATGCCAGCACACAACACTAAGAAAAGGAGCCAGCTTCAGAAAAAAAGAAAACGTGAACCATCTAAAAAACTCCAGAAATTGGGTTATACATCAGGAAGTGTTATATATCGAAATTTATTTAAAAGAAGAAGCACACTATCTGTACAAGTATCCGAAACACCAAGACAAAAAACAAAAACATATACAGAGTTTGATATTAGAAAAGCAGCTAACAATCTTTTGTCTGAAGAGTGTACTCACAGACATGAATATTCGTTTTGTTATAATTACCACTGTAAACTTTATAATAGCGGTTGTGACCATCAAGGTGCAAATGCCACCATTGACTACAAAGACCCTATGTTAAAAACAACTCTCGTTAGAAGCGGATATCTCTGAGATTTTTTATTAGTTTTAATTTTATCGGCAAATTGTGTCTATTTCCATCTACTGCTCACGATGAAAGATTTATAAATCATATCCCTATTTAAATAGAATTGCCCTATAATAGGGTAATAGTTATTATATATGAAGATATAATAACTGGCAACCGTTTCATATGACGGCGCGAGCATCCGTCCGAAAAGTTGATGCGCCTGATGCTTGTTTAAGCGGTTGTCATGGATAATCGTGTTGGATAGATATTGATTTATATGTTCAATATCGCATAATAGGGTAGTTGATCCATATGCAAGTCTCAGTATTTGACATAAAAGGCGCAGCGAAAGGGAAAGTAGAGGTCCCGAAGAAATTGTTAGCCCCAAAAAGGAAGGACCTCGTTAAGAAAGCCTTCCTTGCCGAGAAGAGCAAGACAAGACAACCATATGGTTCTGACCCTATTGCAGGTCAGAGGTCATCCGCTTATTACCATGGCCGGAGAGCCAAAAGGAACAGCATGATGAACAGGGAGATTGCCCGGATGAAAAGGATAGTCAATATGGGCTTCCTGAATTTCAGGGCAAGAATCGTACCGCAGGCCGTAAAGGGCAGAAAAGCACACCCGCCCAAGGCCGAAAAGATATGGACGCTCAAGATCAATAAGAAAGAATGGATGTCCGCCCTCTTTTCTGCCGTTTCGTTTTCATTTGATAAGGATGCTGTTTCTCTTCGTGGTCATGATGTTTCTTCGGTTAAAAACTTCCCGCTTGTTCTTGATGATTCCTTCCAGGAAATGAAAAAGACCAAGGATGTTCTCGATGTCTTGGTTTCTCTTGGTCTTGACAAGGAACTTGATAGATGCTCTGAAAAGAAAATCAGGAGCACGAAGGGCAAGATGAGGGGAAGAAAATACAAGGAGAAGAAAGGTCCTCTTATAATTGTCAATGAGGATAAAGGCCTCGGGAAGGCCAGCAAGAACATACCGGGCGTTGATTTGAGAACGGCAAAGAAGCTTGATGTGATGTCGCTTGCCCCTGGTGCGCATCCGGGAAGGTTAGTGGTATGGACGAAATCGGCTCTTGAGAGCTTCAATTGATGGTTATTATGGCAGAAAAAGAGACAAAGGATGCGAAGGTTGAAGAAAAGGCAAAACCGGTGAAGAAGAGCGAATCCTGGAAAGTCCTTTCGTATCCCCACCTCACGGAAAAATCAATGAACATGGTCGAGATAGAGAACAAGCTCGTATTCATTGTTGACAGGAAATTCAATAAAGAACAGATAACAGAGGCTATTGAAAACCAGTTCGATGTCAAAGTAGCCGACTTGAAAACGGTCGTGACATCGAAAGGCAGGAAAAAAGCAATTGCAAAGCTCACGCCGGATTATCTTGCCTCCGATATCGCTTCGAAACTCGGGATGATGTAAATGGGAAAAAGAATAATACCCCAGAGGAGAGGAAAAGGCTCCCTCACATACAGGGTCCCTAACAAGCATTCCAACGTGAAAGTGGAATACAGGGAATCCAGCGGCAAGATTATAGACATAGTCAGCGATCCCCTCAAGACATCACCTGTTGCCAAGGTAAGATATGATGATAATAGTATAGGATTCATTCTGGCTCCCCAGGGTATGAGGGTGGGCGAGCCTGTGAAGAATTACGTTGTCCCGCTTTCCACGGTTCCCGAGGGCTCGACGATATTCGCCATTGAAACGGTACCTAAATCCGGGCCCAAGATATGCAGGGCCGCGGGGTCATTCGCGATGATGATATCAAAGGCGGGGGATGAATGTATAATCCAGCTCCCGTCGAGGAAGAAGAAAAGGCTTAAGGGTTCCTGTCTGGTGACTCTTGGTGTCCCTGCAGGAGAAGGAAGATTGGCAAAGCCTTGGCTCAAGGCCGGAAAGAGATGGATAGTCCGGCACAAGAAAGGAAAGCTTTATCCAAGGACATCAGGTGTTGCAATGAACGCTGTAGACCACCCGTTCGGATGTGGTTACGGCGGTCTTGGAAAACACAAGAGCGTATCCAGACATACGCCACCGGGAAGAAAGGTCGGTTCCATCGCACCGAGAAGGTCGGGAAGGGTAAAGAAGTAAGGTGATTTAAGAAACATCATGTGTAATTGTGTTGCATGCCGGTTTTGCCGGCGAGAGGTATGATATTTATGGCAAAGAAATTCATGTTCAGGGGAAAGGAATGGGAAGAGATTTCCAGGATGAGCATAGAGGATTATGCTAAGATAGTCACGGCCCGTGAGAGAAGAACCCTCAAGAGGGGCCTTACGATTGTACAGAAGAAACTGCTCGAAAAGATAAAAAAGAACCCGAAGGGATTCTACAGGACACATTCAAGAGACATGATTATATTGCCGCAGATGGTCGGTGCGAAAATAGGACTCTTCGACGGCAAGAAATACGAGACTGTTGAAATAAAACAGGAGATGATTAACCACAGGATCGGTGAATTCGCGCTTACAAGAAAACAGGTGAAACACTCGTCACCGGGTTTCGGTGCGACGAGATCAAGTAAATTCGTTCCATTGAAATAAGGTAGATAATATGTTAAAGTATGCGTTGAACCTCAACCCAAGGAAGTCGGCAAAAGCATATGGCAGAGGTCTTTCGATATCTCCAAAGGACTCAAAGGTAATATGCAGAAAGATAAGCGGGATGAATTTGCAGAAGGGAATAAAATTCCTTGATGATCTTTCAAGCGAGGTCGTATCAATAGACGGGAAGCATTTCACTACGGCCGCAGCGAACATACTTGACTTGGTCAGGTCAGCGGAAAAAAACGCTGAGTCCAAGGGTCTTGATACGGAAAAACTTGTAATAATGGCATCAGCACATCAGGCTTTTTCGTTTTTCAGGCCAAGAAGAATGAAGATGAGAAGACAACAGAGAAAGGCCGCAAACGTCCAGGTTGTCTTGAGACAGAGTTAAGGTGATTGGTATCTTACTGAACAGACACTTCGTAAAACAGTCCATTGCCGGGCTTGAAATGGAGAAATTCATAGAAAAATATCTTGAAGGAGAGATTTTTTCAGATATTGATATAGAAAGAACACCTCTTGGTCTTAGGATAATCATAAGCACCAGCAGGCCGGGAAGGATTATAGGGGCCGGGGGCAGGAAGATAAACGGTCTTGCTGAGGATATAAAGAAAAGATTCAGCATTGAAAATCCCCAGGTCGATGTCAAGACGATAAAGAATCCGGATCTTGATGCACGACTTGTAGCAAAACAGATAGTACTTGCGCTCGAGACAGGAAACAAGCATAAGAAGATAGGAAACCTTTTCGTTAAAAGGATTATGGATGCGGGAGCGCTCGGAGTACAGATAGTCATCGGGGGAAAACTTGGCGGGAGCAAAGGGAGGACAGAGAAATTCGCCAGAGGTTACATAAAATATTGCGGGGATTCCGCCGAAAAGTTAGTGGATTATGGTTTCGCCGAGGCGCTTACAAGGCCCGGGAAGATAGGGGTCCAGGTCAAGATAATGAAATACTTCATGGATACTTTTGGAAACATAATGACAAAAAAAGAACTTACTGAAAAGGGACGTGTTCCCATAGAAAAAGAAAACGAAGAGGCAGAGGAAATAACGGAAAAAGATTTTGACGAGGAGAAACCAAAAGAAGCCGAGAAAAAGAAGAAGATAAAAGAAAACAAGGAGAAAAAGAACAAGAAGGCTCCTAAAAAGGAAGAATCCGGGAAACCAGAATAAGTGATATTTATGGTATTAATCAGAAAAAAGGATATACGCAACATGTCCGAAAAGGATATGGAGAAAAACATAAATGAATTCAAGCTCGAGCTTGCTAAAGAAAAAGCGAACGTGGCGATAGGAGCCAGCGTGACATCTCCCGGAAGAATAAGGGAGATAAAGAAGACGATAGCGAGGATCGGGACAGTTAAAAGAGAAAAGGTGAATAAATAACAGTGTCAGAGATATGCCAGAAGTGCGGCTTACCAAAACAACTTTGTGTCTGCACAGCGATTGCAAAGGAGGAAGAGAAGATAAAAATCTACTCTGAAAGGAAGAGATACAGAAAAACAATGACGGTTATTGAGGGAATAAGCAAGGACGTCAATAAAAAGGACATCCTGACAAAGCTCAAGACCAAATTTGCATGCGGAGGCACAATAAAAGACGGAGACATGGAACTGCAGGGCGACCATAGGAAGAAGGCCAAGGAAATGCTGGTCAAACTGGGTTTCCCTGAAGATATGATCGAAGTTTCCGATTGATGATGACGAGAAAACCAGAAAATCTGGTAAGGCACGAACTAGTAGGATTGGAGGTCGTGATAACCAAATCTTCAGACCCTTTTCTAAAAGGGCTGAAAGGTAGGGTTATAGACGAGACCAAAAATACTATAACGACAGAGATCGATAAGAAGGTCAGGAAAATAATAAAGGATTCGTGCACCTTCCGGTTCACGATACCGGAAAGCGGCGATACCGTTGAAATCGACGGAAAAGAACTGGCCGGGAGACCGGAAGAGAGGATAAAGAAACGTAAATAAGTTTCATCCGGGTTGCCGGATGTGGATATGACACGGTGGACGAATGAAAAAAGATCTGGGGCTGGGCATTGAAGCCCCGAAGGAGAAATGCGAGGACCTGAAATGTCCATGGCATGGTAGCCTTCCCGTAAGAGGGAAGATATTGACAGGCGTGGTCAGGTCTACAAAAACACACAAAACGGCAATAGTTGAATGGAAGCACATAAGATTCGTAAAAAAATACGAAAGATATGAAAGAAGAAAATCAAGAGTTGCTGCATATAACCCTTCATGCATAAACGCAAGAGAAGGAGATACGGTCATTATAGCGGAATGCAGGTCTCTTTCGAAGACGAAACATTTCGTAATTGTTCATGCTGACAGAGAGAAAGTTAAGAAGTGATTATCATGAAGGCTATATCATCGAGTGTGACAAAAAGCTTGTCAACAAGATCTGTACTGAGATGCGCCGATAATTCAGGTGCGAAATGGCTGGAGGTTATAGCCGTAAAGGGATTCAGGGGAAGAAGGAGAAGGAAGCCTACGTGCGGTGTCGGCTCTTTCGTGTTCTGCAAGGTCAGAAGCGGAACGGAAAAAGTCAGGCATCAGGTGCTGAAGGCCGTTGTCATAAGACAGAAAAAAGAATACAGAAGAAGCGATGGTATAAGGATATCATTCGAGGACAATGCTGCCGTCATAGTTAATGATAAAGGAGAGGCGACGGGCTCTATTATAAAGGGCCCCGTGGCAAGGGAATCTGTTAACAGGTTCCCAACTATCGGTAAGATAGCAAGCATCGTGGTATAAAGGTGTAATGATGAAAAAAGAATGGTCAAACGTGTGGGTTTCAAGTAAGCAGCCAAGAAAGCAGAGGAAATACCTGCACAACGCTCCATTGCACGTGAAACATAAACTGCTTTCAGTCCATCTGGCACCCGTGCTCAGGGAAAGATACGGAACCCGTGCAGTCTCCTTGAGAAAAGGCGACAAGGTCAAAGTTATGAGAGGAAGCTCAAAAGGTTTCAATGGCACTGTGGACCGTATTTCATTAAAGAAGCTTGAAGTGTTTATAGAAGACCTTAAAGTAAAAAAGGTTGATGGAACAGAAGTCCTTAAATCCATGAAACCGTCCAATCTTATGATTACAGAACTCAACACCGACGACAAAAAGAGACAGGCAAAACTTTTGAGAGGCGGAAAACCGTCCGGGAAAACAAAAACGGATAAATCAAAAGAAACGAAGGAGGCATCACCAGTAAAGGAGCCTAAGAAAAAAACAGAGAAACCCGTAAAAAGGAAGCCTCTAACAGAGAAAAAAACTAAAAAGACGGAAACTTCAAAGGAAGCGGATAAAATACGGACACAAAAGCGCAGGACTTTGGACAAAAAGCCCAATAAGGTGAAAAAATGAGTGGTTATCTTAAAAGATATTTGATACCGGCATTCTGGCCGGTAAATAAGAAGGAGAACAAGTGGGTAGCGAGACCTAGGGCTGGTCCTCATCGAATAAAGGAGTCTATCCCCCTCCATATATTGATCAGGGATGCATTCAATCTTACCGATAATATTCCGGAGACAAAAAAAATCATCAAATCGGGTGCGATATTAGTGGACAAGAGAAAGAGAAAAGATACAAAATATCCCGTCGGGTTCATGGATGTTATTGAGATCCCGTCAATAAAGAAATCCTATAGAATTATGCTTAACGAGAAAGGGCTTTATCCGGAAGAGATAAAGGATGAGGAAAATTCAAAAAAGCTCTGCATTATCAGAAGAAAGAAAATGATAAAAAATGCAAAGGTCCAGATAAGCCTGCATGATGGAAGGAATATTATCGTTCCGAAAGGAGAATACAAGGTGAGAGATTCTGTCCTGATATCCCTTCCGGATCAGAAGATTGTAAAACACTTCAAATTCGAAAAAGGAGCGGATTCTTTCATAATAGCAGGTAAGAACAGAGGCACATCAGGTAAGATCGAAGATATAAAAGAAAGGAAAACGATGATGGAAAAGGGTATGGTCATTATTAAAACAAAAGAGAAGACGTTTATAGTCCCCGTGGAATATGTCATGGTTGGTGCATTATGAATCCGATGAGAGATATAAGAGTTGAGAAGGTAACGCTTAATGTCGGTACAAAAGAGGATGCAGAAACACTGGAAAAGGGAGTTCTGATGTTAAAGAAGATTGCAGGAAAG
>CAZKOV010000037.1:0-9599 GCA_964554465.1 uncultured archaeon | reverse complement strand
AACACGGAAAAACAAAATTACTCTGACAACAGCGGCGGCGGTTGTTGTAATTCTTTTGTGCATAAGCATTTTCGCGCTACATCCAGCTGCACAGGAAGCACCGCGTGTACCTGAACACAGAAATCCTGAGATAGATTCGGTTTCCGGAAAATATGGTTTCTATATAGATGGACAGTATGCGGGTTTCAGCAGATATAATGTCTCTGAACTCATGGAATATGAAGGGCGGCGGGCATATCTTGTTACGGAAAGAGCGGAAATCAGTGAGGGTGGCCATGAACAGCAAATAGACGGGAGGCTTTACGTTTCAGAAGCAGGCCTTCCTCTTCGTTATGAATCGACAATCATCTTTGACGGGAAGAGCAATACAATAGAAGTCAATTTTGAGGAAGACAGAACATTGGAAAAAGTCACGAAGATTGGAATACCTGTTAACCTGACGCTGCCTCCCAACGAGAACGCGTTTATCGCTGCAAACAACATGATAGGCCAATGGAATATAATGCTGAAATCCCTTCAACTGGAACCTGATACAGCATATTCTGTGAGTATTTTTTCTCCGAATGCGGCAAAATACGTTCCGTTAATTCTCACAAAAGAAAACGAGACGGAAGAAATTGAGATACAAAAAAAGAAATTCAACGTCACGAAAATAACGGACAGCATTGGCCAAACGCTATATGTAACAGAGAACGGTCTTGTAAAAATATCTCAAAAAAACCTGGAAATCATATTAATGGTGGAAGAGTTCTAATATCTACTGTTTTTCCGTCAGGATAAAACGCTTTAAACAATTCGTTATAAGCCTGCTTTATCTTAACTTTATTTCTTTTGGGATTATTTTTAATATCAATGGGGCTTATTTCAATATACAATTTCCCATGATTGTTATTTTTTCCGTTATCAATGATATAAGATACTCCCTTTCTGACAAAAACACACCTCGTTTCTGTCGTATTACAATTTCCTTCAGGGGAGATATAAGAGATATAAATTGTATGTTTCCTCTGAAAGGAGGCGGGACTTATAAAAAATTGGATATGCGTGTATGCCTCATCTTTCCAGCGGAGAGCTATAAAAATCACCTGTTGTTATTAAGGTAAAATATAACAAATTTAAAACTTATTTACAACAACCACCAATGAATGAAAACGATACGGTTTATTTGCTGGGTTTGGCACCTTTCGCGGGAAAAGACGAAGAAATAAATGATATCGGCACTAATGCGGAAGTTTTTCTGAATGCTCTTCAAAAACAAAAATTCGGGGGAGGAACTGTGTATCCTTCGGTAACGGGAACCCACAATTTTGTTTTTGTCGACAAAGAGGGAAATGTAATAGATTTAAGGAAGAGATTCGATGAAAAAGATGCTCCCTTTTTCAAGGAGGATCATCGCGGATTCACTATTTATGAAAAAACTCCTAAAGAATTGATTGCCGATGAAAATTTAGGGCACATATTTTTCGTACAACAGCCTCTGAGAATTCCTGAAATCGCAAGAAGATTCAGAAAAGGTGGTTACAAAACAGTAGCCGTGTTTGGATATCCGAATAATTTCTCTGTAATGAGCTATAAAAACGGGAAAATCCAATGTAAAAATTATTTTAAAAACTGATTCTTTTATTCTTCCTTAGCGAATTATTTCTCATGGAAAAATTAAATAAGGTGATTGTTTACACGGACGGAGCTTCGCGGGGAAATCCCGGACAGGCTGCAATAGCTTTCATGATAACAAAGGAGGACGGAACCCCTTTGTATGAAAAAGGAGATAAGATAGGACTTGATACCAACAATGTAGCGGAATACAAGGCGTTGATTGCTGCCCTGAAGACGGCAAAACATTATACTGATAAGGAAGTCATCTGCTATTCTGATTCCAGATTAATGGTAAGCCAGCTGAACGGGGATTTCAAGGTCAAGAAGCCTCATCTGAAGAAACTGAAAGAGATGGTTTCTGAACTCGTTCAGCAATTTGAGAAAGTTGAATTCAGAAATATAAGAAGAGAGGATAAGCATATTCCTCTGGTGGATAAGCTGGCTAATATGGCTCTGGACTCGTGATTAGGAAAATTCCTTATATGGATGACATCCACCGATACAAAAAGTACAAAGATTATTGGGATCCATCCCTGCTTTTCTGAAAGCGCTTTTCATTCCCTTTACGTTCAATGCTCTCGTATCCACACCTATTGCTTTACTGATACCTATTCTGTTCCTGCCTCTGGCAACAAATCTATGCTCAGTCGTCTCCTCCGGAGACATATCCACTCCATCATAGCATCCTGTTTTTACTCCATCATTTCTTATTTTCCCTATATAAGGAGTATAACTTCTTAAGCGGGGAATAACATCCAGAGGTTCAAGAATGGGTATTATAGTATCCCCAACGGTTCCCCGGATAAAGCTATCATCAACATAATCTGTTCTCGCTCCTTTGAGAGTCTTTAGCATATCTCTCCTCTTCTCAAAATAAGGCGTATCTAGAAGATGCATAACTTTTTTAAGAGCTTCTACTCTTTCCACTTGATTAGGGCCTTGGAATGATCTCAAAGCACTTTCCTTTATTAGTGTATGCACGAAAGGGAGGCCCAAAGCATCAGCATACGCTCTGGCAGCAACTTCAGGTCTCCTTGGTACAAAACTAACAGCGTCTGTGTCTTTTGGATTGATATAATATGCAAGTTCTCTACCCAAATATTGTTGAACGGTATTTACAGAAATGCCGTTTATTACGGATTCAGGATCGGCAAGATAATTCCATTCAAAAAAACAATATTTTGGATCTGGCACAACTATGAATTCTGAATCATATTTTCCGTCAGGATAGAGATAATACACCGAGCCCGGTTCTATGTCTTTTATGAACATTCCTCCGTTTTTTCTTATTGCAATATCTTCGGATGCTGCTACGAACTTACTGTCTTTCCAGCCCAAAGCGGCAGGTCTTATGCCATGTCTATCTCTTAAAACAATTGCACAGTCTCTCTCGACATCTGCTATAACCGCAGCATAAGATCCAGGAATATCCTTTAGAACCTTTTCCTCTCCGTAACTACCAAACTTGTTATAATAATGGAGTAAACCCTCACTATCACAATCCGACACCAATTGTCTTTTGTCGATATCCAACGGTCTCGTATCAATCTGGCCGTTATGTATTATGGCTTTTTTAGCTCCGCGGACAACAACGAAATCACCATGATCATATATTTCTCCTCCAATATGGTGCGGGTGGGCATCCTGAAGGACCTTGTTCTTCCTACCAATCGTAGCATATCTCACATGAGCAATGTAATATTGGTAATCTCCGGGAAAGTATTTGTGTAATTCATCAAGATCGAATCTTTCTACATTGCCTTTCCATTTCAGAATATCAATACTATCTCCTACCGCAGCAATTCCTGCAGCATCACGACCTCTGTGCTGTAAAGAATATAGAAAATTGTGTGCATCATGAAGTGTATAAGTAATTACAATACCACAATTATGATTGAGGAACTCGGACACCTTTGGTCACCAAAGTCCTTAATATTGGAATTAGATTTCAGGTTTTTTATTCAGAAAAAATCACTTTTTAAATCTCTAAAAACAAAAAATTAAGATAGCAAAAATTTAAACCTCTGCTTTTACTTTTTATCCGTCTTTTCTTTTTCTGTTCCTATCTTTTCGGGCTTCATCGTCGGGAAGACTATGACGTCCCTGATGCACTCGGATTCCGTAAGAAGCATCACAAGCCTGTCTATTCCGATTCCTATTCCTCCCGCCGGCGGCATTCCATAATCAAGGGCCTCGCAGAAATCCTCATCCATCGCGTAAGCCTCGTCTTCATTTTTTTCCCTAGACTGCTCAATAAGTCTCTTTCTCTGGTTTACGGGGTCGTTTAGTTCGGAATATATATTCGCCATTTCATGGTTAGCTATGAAAAGTTCGGCCCTTTCCGTGATGCCCTCTTCTCTATTCCTATTCATTTTCGTAAGCGGGGAAATTTCGATTGGATGGTTCGTTATAAAAACCGGGTGTATTAGTTTGTCCTCGACGAGATGTTCAAACAGGGCACTTATATAAACGCCTCTGCATGGATGCAGTTTAAGTTCAATTTCTTGTTTCCCGATAATCCCGGCAAGCTCATCATCTGAAAGTTTATCAACATCAATGCCCGCATATTTTTTAAGGGATTCTTTCATACTCATTCTTCCGAATGATTTTGACAAGTCTATAGTATGTCCATGGAATTTGAACTTTGTCTTCCCCGTAAGTTCTGCACATCTTTTGATGAGTTCCTCACATCTGTCCATTGTTTTATTGTAATCCACATAAGCTTCATACCATTCGATCATCGTGAATTCAGGGTTGTGGTCCTGGTCTATCCCTTCATTCCTAAAGACTTTCCCCATTGCATAGACCCTGTCGAATCCTCCGACAAGCTCTTTTTTCAGGGGAAGCTCGAGCGAAATCCTGAGGAAAAGGTCTGTGTCAAGGGTGTTGTGATGGGTCACGAACGGTTTGGCCGCAGCTCCGCCGTACTGGGTCTCGAGGGTCGAATTCTCGAACTCTATGAAGCCATTTTCGTCCATATAATCCCTAATTTCCTTCATTATCCAGGAGCGCATCCTGAAGACTTCCCTGACTTCAGGGTTCATGATTAAATCAAGGTATCTCTTTCTGTAGCGCTGTTCAATATCCGTCAGGCCGTGGAACTTTTCGGGAAGAGGCCGGATACCTTTCGTGAGAAGCGTATAATCCGTCACGAAAATCGTGATCTCCCCCCTTTTCGTCTTCATAACCGTTCCTTTTACACCGATAATGTCACCTATATCAAACATTCTCAGGTCTTTGTATTTTTCTTCTCCCAGAGTTCCCGTTTCAAAATATACCTGTATCTTATCAGTGGAATCCAGTATATGCATGAATGATATCTTGCCCATATTCCTGACGGTCATTATCCTGCCGGCTATGCTGACTTTGTCTTTTTTTTGTTCCCCTTCTTTCAATGAGGCATATTTCTCCAGAATCGCCTTTGCCTTATGCGTGACCTCGTAATTGTAAGGATAAGGGTTGACACCTTTTTTTCTCATTTCTTCTAGCTTTTTGAGGCGGTTTTGAACAAAAATATTGGGTTTTTCCATAAATATCACATTATATAGGTATTATAGCAATTTTGATTTAAGTAAGTCACTTCATTAAAGCCTTTGCCTTTGTCTCAATTGTTTTACGGCTTACAGGATTTTTTAACCACAGATAACTATTAGGTACAATTCTATAATGTGGGCACGATCCAATAAAACCACTTCCACTGTCATTATTAAAAATAATCCTCTGCCGATTCGTATAGAAATGGGGAATGGTTCTGCCTGCATGCCTATATAGTATTATCCCCTGAAATATTTTTTCGGGTACCATAATAACACATATCAATTATTGATCGAATTATTTTATCTTTAACAAATAAAATGCATGATCTTTTTCATAAGGATCCAGAATGACCTTTTCAATTATTATAAAATGTTCTTTGAGCTTCTTTTCGACAATTTTATATATTTGAGAAGGATTCTTTGTAACGTCAATGCTTCTTGCCTTGAGAGCAAGCATACCACATCCTTCCGGTTTTAAGAACTTCTCAGCGTTCCTTATCATTATCTCCGGCTGGTCATCAGAAGCGACATCCTCAAAAACAATGTCGCATTTCTCGATCCAAGAATAATCTTCAGGTTTTCTTGCATCGGCTATTATCGGGACAACATTTCCCCGTCTTTCAGCGACGTCGTTCAGGTCCCGAAGAGACCTTTCAGATATTTCAATACCGTAGATTATTCCGTTCTCACCTACTATATCTGAAAAAAAGCTTATCGTGGCTCCGGAAGCCGCTCCAAGATAAAGAATTTTCATGTCCTTTTTCAGGGGAAAATTTTTCAGACCTTTAATAATGGCAGCTGCGGGTTTGGATTTCATCGGATTCCATTCCCTGTACTCTTTCTTCCCTTCCTTGACAATCGATTTGGCAAAAGTCTTGTCATTTTTGATCAAAGCTTCCGTAAAGATGAATCTTCCCCTTTGAAAGACTCTTTCGGATTTCCTCTTCATGGGAATAGATTGTAAAATGATCTTATATTGTTAATCAAAACATTTGCCATTTTATATATTTTTAAAACCTTCATCACAATCTATTATTTATGAGAAGGCTGCTCCTAGTTTTATTTTTATCATTAATAGTATCAATGCCTTTTGTATCCGCGGATGATAACGATCTGCAGCTGGAAAGAGTTCAGTATTATGGCATAGAAGCCCGGATAAACAGGGATTTCTCGGTTTCGCACACCATTACCTTGATATTCGATGGTTTTGTATCAGACATACAATACAATTTCCCCTCTGAAATATACGGACTTGAAGTCGTGAACAAATTCGGGACTTCTGATTGCTCCTCGGGAAACGACATAATGGGGACAAAGATAAAATGTCATGTAACGACAGACAGGAATGAAGCGAATAAAACACAGATAGATATCATCTTTAATACTACTGACAGTGTAAGGAAACTGTTCGGGAATTACAGGTTCGAGGCTTCTTACGGAATATCTATGCCTATTGATTCTTTATCAGTCCTTATATATATGCCGCCTACCGGTGTGCTGGCAAGTGATATCGCATCTGAATCCTACTCCCCTGAAGACGCGAAAATCCTTACAGACGGCAGACATATACTGCTTCACTGGGAAAGGGAGAACGTCACATCTACAGAGGGACTCAACTATGCGGTCATGTACGTTCTTCCCGGGGAACCGGATGAAATGAACAACTATGTTGTTACTTTGCTCGCTATTATAGCCCTCATAGCAATAGCCGGGTTTGGTTTTTTCATAAAACGCAATACAAAGGAAACCGTCATAGAAAACGTCATGCCTCTCCTTAACAAAGAAGAAAAGAAGGTGATAGACGTCCTGAGGAAACACAATAACGAATCCATGCAGAAGGTAGTTGTAAATGAGACCGATTTCTCAAAAGCTAAGGTTTCCCGCCTGATTAAAGACCTTGCGGAGAGAAACATCATAGAGGTGGAATCGCTGGGAAAGAAGAACAGGATAAAACTCAAGGTGAAACTGGGGAAAACAACAAAAGAGGCTAATTCTTAATAACTGTATTACAAAAATTAAGAGATGAAAAGAAAAATAATATTAAAGAACAGGGATATTAACCAGAAAATCGCGAAAGAACGCATAGACATACTTTTCTCAGAAGCCGACAAGGCTTTTAAGGAACATCCGGAACGTTCCAGACGTTATGTAGAAATGGCACGCAGGATCGGGACAAAATATAATGTAAGTATTCCCAGAAATCTCAAAAAGAGGTTCTGTAAGGAGTGCGGGGAGTTTCTGGTTCCGGGGACGAATTGCAAGGTCAGGCTCGATTCTGATAAGAAGAACATTGTAATTAGCTGTAAGAACTGCAAGGCTATCAGAAGATACCCATATAAGGAAAAGAAAGAATAATTATAATCATATGGAAGAAACTGTGGAAAAGAAAGGGACCATTAACATAATAATGATTCTTGGTATGATTGTCATTTTTACATCCGTTCTCTTCATGTTCTTTACTTTTGACCAGTTCATATCAGATACAATAGACTGCAGCGTGCATCCATGTAAGATAAAGGCCGTATCAGTCAGCTCAGCATTCGGTGGGTTCCTTATTCTGATGTTTCTTGTTATAGATACGCTTGTTTTTTGGCTTATTGTAAAGAATGTGATGAATTGAATTTATTCTGAGAATTGCCTGTTATCGAAGGGTATTAGAAACACTTATAAATCTTATTGTTTAAAAAATATAATAACTTAAGAGTAGCAAATATTGGTGATTATTTGAACGGGGGAACAAAAAAACCTGAAATTTCTAATGATAGAGAAAATAGTTATAATCCAGATAATAGATTTGCCGGTTATTTGGCTTCAGATATATTTCAGGAATGTGTATATAATGCTGCTGTAAAAACCGTCGGAAGAGCACTTCAGACGGCTGCAAATGTTGTTGATTTTTATCAAAGTCTTCCCGAAGACTCGGTAAGGAAAAAGATAATAGATGGAACAGGAAAAACCGCAAAAACTGTCTGGGGTGCGGTTTCCCTTCCTTTCAGAGCACCAAAAATGATTTACGAAAGCCTAGGTCCTGAAGATAAGAAAATAATAGATAAGACTATTGAAATTGGAGAGTATATATTTGCTTCTCCGTTTTTGATACCAGCAGCCCTTTATGATAATCTGCAACGGACAGGAAGAATAACAGACAGAAGAAAAAAGAAAAAAGAAAAATATGAGGCTTCTCACCCCACAAGAATAGATAAAAAGATTGTGGAAAGAACCAAATCCGAAGCTGTTTTTGCAAAGAACTTGTTCGGAGTTGGATACAACCCTTTGGGATTGGATGATGTTCCTGAAGTCAAAAAATCAATCAAAGGAAGTTCTAGTTATAAATCATCATTAAGATTCAATATAGAATCTGAAGGAAATCAACCACAGATTCTGTTTGCAGATCATATTATTGCCGAAGGGAGCGGAAAAAGTTACACTTTTAAACAGTTCATGAATTACTGGGGAAAACGTGGAAGGATGAATAGCAGAGTACTCTCCAAAGAAAGAGGTAATAATGTATTCATCGGTTCTCCTGAGGGCGAATTGACAGAAATCCCCCAGAAAGTCAAAGGAAAAATAGATATCGGAAACATTGTAGATTCTGCTAGATATGCATATCAAGGATTTGTAAACGTTCACAGAGAAGAGCCAACTGATGTTAAAATCGAACTAAAACCGGGTACAATGATAACCGAAGATGGGGTAATTGTTAGCGGAATTCTCGGATATATGAAACTAAAGAATTCAGAAGGAAATTCAGAAGAGATACAAATAGCTCCTGATGGGAACTTATTGCAAATAAATGGAAATTCCTTAATCAGTCCTTATATTAACGCTGCTGCAGAATTTGCAAATACGATAAACTCTGAATACGGAATCAAAAACTGGGAAATGATTGTAAATAATGATATAAGAAGAAATGAAGCTGCAAGAAGAGATTTAATTATAGCAAGAGAAAAAATCCAGAAATCAAAAAATTATAGAGAAAATATAAAAACAGAAAGATCTCCTGAAATAGTGACTGCCGCATATAAAATCATGTCGAATGCCATGAGAACGGGGAATCCTGAAAGGGTCGATATGGCAATACAGTATCTCTCGGCAAAATATGGTATGAAAAAGGAAGATATATCCAATTTGGTCCCACCTAAATTAACCAAAGTGCCTCGTGTGAGGAAAAAGAATAAAATAATAATGCATACTGCACTCCAGTTCATGCAAGCGGCAAGACCTGATAATTATAGTTTTGATCTTACTGATTCGGAATCATCATTCAACATGGAACATTACATACAAAATAAACAGTCTGAGTGAAATGATGTTATGAAAATCGAGGCCCGTAAAAAGATTTTCGAGGATGTCTTCGATTATATAAAACAAGAAACAGAGAGTGGTAAACCTCTCAAGGATATAGTTCATGATATATCCGGAAGTCATCTTGGAAGAAAGGCAGACCTCCTTCTTGATATAAGCGGA
>CAZKOV010000036.1:0-9625 GCA_964554465.1 uncultured archaeon | reverse complement strand
TATTTCCTTTTCCCTGCCGGGATGGATTGTTGCTATCCTGTTTTTCAATATGCCTGCTTTTGCTAAAACCGAAGGAGCCGTGCATATTGCTGCAACGAGCTTTCCTTTTTCCTCGAATTCCTGTATCGCTTCTATTACTCTTTTCGATTTAGCCAGATTTTCACATCCCGTGTTCCCTCCCGGAAGCACAAGGGCGTCAAATTCATCAAGATTTATATTATCCATTTTTTTGTCAGCTATTACTTTAAGACCGTGAGCTCCTTCAACGATTGAAGAAGGTAAACCCGTTAAAACTACTTCAATGCCGGCTCTTCTTAGTACATCGGCAACCGTAACTGCTTCTATTTCTTCAAAACCGTCTGCAAGTGGCAATAAAACTTTTGTCATGAAAATCCCCCCACAATTACCATGTTAATGCTAATGTTTATTAATCATTATAGTAATTTATTCTTATAATAACACGAGGGAGGTAGATTTCATGCCTGTGATAGGTCTCACGTTCAAGGAGATTGAAGGTAAAAGAGGAGAGGAGCCAATAAAAGGTGACCTTAAAGCAAATTCTTCTCCAGTCATCAAAGATGTTAAGGAAGTTGATGTTCCGAGCCTTAAGAAAAAGGCACTGTCCATTCAATTTGATTTCAATACAAAATATGAACCTAACGTAGGTTCTGTAAGAATTGGCGGTGAACTTCTTTTCCTTACGGATAAGAACAAGGCTGTGTTGGATTTATGGGGGAAGGACAAAAAGCTTCCTGATGACATTTCAATAACGATATTGAACTATCTTTTCAGGAAATGTCTTCTTAAGGTTGCAAACATCGCTGAAGAACTCCAGCTTCCATTGCCTTTAGCCATGCCAAAAATATCGCCGAAGGAAAAAAAGGCTAAATAGACCTTCCTTTTCCATTTAATATTCTAATAGGGCTTTTGGAACAATTTCACTTATTATTTTTTGTATTTGGAACAAAATAAAGGTCTATAATAATAGAAATTTTATTTCTTAAAACTGTTTCATCAAACATATATATAGGAGAGAAAAGAATTATTTCTCAATGGGTTTGCTTATCTGAGAGAATGACGATTCTCTGACGGATAAGTTCAACTTAAAGATAGGAGGAATAATATATGAAAATAAAAAAGATAGCAGCACTCGCTGTCGGCGGTCTTGCTTTGCTCGGAACAGTAAGCGCGGCAACGCTCAGTGACTTCGTGCAACTGACAGACAGCACATTGACGTCCCCAACAATAGTAATCGGTGACACTGCAAAAACGGAAGACGTTATAGCAGGTATCGACATTGGTGCGGCTGTAGCTGGTTTCGCAACAAACGATGTGAGTGTCGCAGGAAGCGGTGCACTGGCAAGCGTGGCAGGCGCAGCAGACATTTCAACAACAAACACAAAGCTTTACCTTGCAGATGCACTTAGCAAGGAAGGTCTTAAAACAACACTTACAGCATCAGATATACCAACAGTGCTTGCATCGGGAACCGTACAAGACACAGCGGGGAGCGAATATACATATGACCAATACATAAATGTAGGAGGAAGAACCGTAACATTCGGAGATAGTGGTGGAGATCTTAGTGACTCTGCACCAATTATAGACTTGGGTTACAGTGCCTCTTCACCGGCATACACAATGAAGGTTGTCTTCAACAAACCACTTAACATCTCTTCGTCAGATGTACACACGAACACCATAGAACTTTTCGGTTCGACATGGACAATCGGTTCTACGTCAACGGCAACACAACTTGTCCTGTTCGGTGGGTCAAACAAACAAGTACTTACCGAAGGCGAAGATGCAGTAACAGTAACTATAGAGGGTGTTGGCCACACAATACAGCTTCTTGGTGTTTCCAGTCCTACAGAGGTTGTTGTAAAGGTAGACGGTGTAACAAAGACACTTACAAAACAACAGCAGTACACAATAAACGGTGCAGCTGGAAAAATTGATGTCTATGTGGAAGATGTCTACTACTATTCTAAACAAGGAACAGTAAGTCAGGCACAGCTTAGCTTTGGTTCATCCAAGATTACATTGACCGACACAGGTTCTCACAACCAAAGGGTAAAGGTAGGCACAAACACATATATAGACGGTACACAGGTAACTCTTACAGGCAGTCCGTTATCAACAATAGAAATAGCTGTTGCAGGTGCAGACACGACATCAGATTACTTGGCAGCTGGAGACAAATTGGCTGACCCTGTATTCGGTACATTTTATCTGTCATTCGGAGGTCTTACGCCTTCAATAATGGACAGCTCAAGAACAGTCGTCGAAGTGAGTACGTCTGGAGATAGATCAGCAACACTTAAATTCAAGGACCACAGAGGAAATGAAAAATCGTTCGTATTCGCTTATGACAACGCATCAGCTGTTGACACAATGACACCAGCACTTGAAGACAGTAACATGTACAGAATTCACGTAATCGAGGGTGAAGCTGTAAACCTTAGAGAATATGTCGTATTGTCTCAGGGTGAGTTCTCACACCTTTACCAGGTAACAAACATAAACAACATTGGTGACTCACAGACAGCAGACGCATCAATCCAGCTTACTGATGTCTTCTCTGGCGAAACAGTAGATGTCGCATTAGTTGGACCTGGATACACAAACGGAACTGCATACATAGATGGTCAGACATACAAAGTGAATGCAACGAGCACTGAAGTAAAGTTCACTTGGGATTCAACCGCAACCTTCGGTGGTGTAGGAACAGCGACAACAGTATTCCCCGGCCTTTGGGGCGCAAACGGTGAATACGTTGCATTAATCGACAACAGGACACTGACAGTTGCAAACGGTTCTCTGTACATCTTCCCAGGAAGTGCCACAGCTCAGACCCTTGAGAATTCAACCACATCATACGACTTTGGTACGGTCACATACGTATTCAACTGGGGTGGTGACGATACAGGTGAGCTTGTAAGTGTCGAAGGCGTATCCGCAGGTCCTTTCCCAGGAGTTCTTGTAGTCGAAGAGAAAGGCAAAGACACTGGAGGCGACGAAGTGCAGAATGCGGCCTTTGTGGCAACAACCACGGGAAGCGCATCACCATACAAGATGCAGGTAAGCAGTGATGTATCTTACACCGATGGGTCGGCACTTGAAGATAAGGCAACAAGCGACAGTTATACCACGTATGACATAGACAGGTATGGTCTGTTTGCTGTAGTTGACTCTGAGAATCAGGGTAAAGTCAAATTGTACTATCCGGATTATCAGGCAACCGCAAACGTTGCTGTTGGTGCCAATCCAGTATGGACAGTAGGAAGCGGAGCAGCAGCCGGAACATATGCAGTCGCAGTACCAATCCAGAATCCGATTGCAAAATTCGCTGCCGAAGTTGACACGTCAAACCTTGCAGGTGATCTTATATTGGTCGGTGGACCTTGCGTCAACGATCTTGTAAGAACGCTTCTTGCAGCTGACAATGTCACATGCGACAGCTGGCCATACAGCACAGGTATCATAAAAGTTGTCGAGAACGCATTCAGTAGCGGAAAGAAAGCCTTGATTGTGGCAGGTACAACAAAGACTGACACAAGAAACCTTGCAGATAACTATATAATAAAAGGTACACTGGCTTTCGAAGAATAAAGGATTTAATTCCTTTTCTTTCCTTTTCTTTTATTTTCAGCGAATTACTTCTAGTAATATTTTACAAAGAAAAGGGCCGCGGCCGAGATTTGAACTCGGGCTATGGGATCCACAGTCCCATGTGCTAACCAGGCTACACAACCGCGGCCATTGGATTGATTTTAGAATATACTAATTACAGATATAAAAGTTTTAGTTGGGACTATGCTATAATATATTCTCCACCGACTGGGCTATAAGGTCTCCGAATATCATACTTGAACCGACAGCCACCATGAAATACATTATTACAGCGATAACCAATATTTTTCCCGCCAGATACCATTGCATGGTCTTGTTATCGCCGTGTGTTATTTTGGTGATGAACATTGCAAGTATAATAATAATTTCTATCAGATAAATGCCTATTATAAGCTGGAATAGCGCGGGGGATATCGAAGTGGTTCCGGAACCGAATATAGACGCATCCATCAGGGATTCCCCCATTCCCATATCCGTTCCTTCAGTGAGAGTCGTGAGTCTTGCTCCAAGTATGCTGAGAACGTTTATTATTATCTGGGCCATGGCGACGACTAGTCCTGTTATCATTGGTGTAAGCATGTATGCCTGGAAATTCATGGATGAAACGGATTCAGAAAGTATTTCTCTAAGATATTCCTGTGTCTCACGTATATTCTTCAGATATCTCGAGATTATCAGCATGCTCTGAGAAGCATATCTGACTCCCTTCTGGGCTATGTCGATTATCATATACATTATATTTTTCACGAGCTGACTTGGGTAATAATGTATGGCACCATATTTTTCATTAAAGAAAGCTTCCCTGAAAGTCATACCAAGGTTCCTTATGTTTAGAAGGGCTCTTTGGAACAATCCTGCAATTTTTAAGTCTTTTACATCCTGTATTGAGTTTTCAAGGGCAAGTTCTGTGGGTATTCCGCCTGAAATTCTGTTTCCAAATTGAAATAAAGCTACCTCGAACTCCGTTTCCGTGGTTTCCACATCCGATTGTATGCTCATTTTCTGGTAATTCGCAAGGAAGAAATACGTAGCAAGGGACATGCTTATTCCAAGAGTAATCAGGATGGACATGAACATGGAATTAAATGAACAGTTCTCAACAGATGTACCGAAGAAATTGCAGGAATCTCCCATCTCTTCATCAGGTATGAGCATATGGGGATTTGAACTGAAGAACATTACAGGTAAAAAACAAAGGGCTACTATTATCAGAATGCTTATTGGTAACACAGGAATGCTGTATTTTCTTTTTCCTCCCCCGACAATAAAACATCCTTTCTTAGGAACGTCGGGATGGCTGGATATGTCAACCTGTGAGAACGTGGATGGTCTCTTCTTCAATATCGTATTGATGAACCATACAATAAACAGCGGCAATGCTATGTTATACATGGCTATAAGATGTATGGGTGATATCATGTCCGCCAGAAACACGGCCGCAAGAGGAGCCATGACAGAGCCCATGACAGGCATTATTATACCCATCATATGAATTACCATAACCGGTGTGTTCAGTTCCTGGGCATAATGTTTCATCCTTGTCTTCGTGCCGTCCAAAATGATATTAAGTGATTCATCAAGCATCATTTCAGCCCTGTCGGGAGGCTCAAGCTGTGAGTCCCTTATGAGTCTCAACGATTCGGCAAATTCTGCATTATCCTGCTTCCATTTTGATATATATTCGGTTAGGGCTTCGTTAGCGGAAGTATATGTACCCATTTCGATGCTCCACAGAAGACGACGAATATCCCAAGCAAGCTCACCGGACACGTTTGCCGCCGCGAATCTTAATGCCCTCTCAAGATTTGGGGATATACGCATTGATATTACCATATAAAGTACTGCCAGAACTACTTGGGAACTGGCATTTATTCTGAATTCTTTTGCCATGATAGAAGGGTATGTAGTAAAATAATACCCAAGGCCGATTCCTGCCATTATTATGAACAATAATGCCATTATGTTGACGCCCAAGGCTATAACGACTATTCCCAGAATACAGAAAGATATTATTGTTAAAACAGAAAGTGAAAACACTTCAGAAGAAGTTATACTAGAACCCGTGAAGAGGAGAGCACCATCCATGTTCTGTTTGGTTTTACCTCCGAAATTCACTTTCAGTATTTTACCTGCAATGTGGCATAATCTTTCAAACCAGGTAAGATGTTTGAGATCTTTCTGTTTGTACAGCTTGAATTCCTTGGACAACATGGTAGGTTTCATTTTTTTGTAATGGTCATAAAGTTGTCTGTATTTCTCTCTATAATACGCAGCACGGGTGGCTTTCATCTCCTCCCGCTTTTTTTTCCTGCTACTGAACAAGCCCATGTATATCTATTATGTTTGCTTCTTTAAAGAATTATATTAAAATTAAAACAGCAAAATCAGTTGTGAGTATCTCCGGATCCGTAATTAGTGTCTCCGGATGAATCTGAACCCGTTGTTGTTACTTCTATATTCTTATTACCGGACATATCTTCGTCTACGTTAAATTCAATAACGTGATATCCTCTTTCCAGTCTTATCATCCCTTCACGCCCTCCTGTAATGTCAAGTTTGTTGTCCAGAAGCACCTTTATCGGATATTCGCTGCCGAAACCAAAAGCGAAGCTTGGTGATACTTTGTTAAAGAATTCACCTGTTTTTATCATAGCCATCCTTTTATCTATTATGTTGTAATCTCCCTTTGTTACTGCGAAAATTATTCCAGAATTTGTAAAGGATTGTTCAAGATCAATTACAGCGCCTGTAGCTGTTTTACTAAATATTATGTCCATGCCTGTCCGAGAAACCGGTGCAAGGACGTGTTGATCTTGTTCTATACTCACATAATTAGCATTCCCGTAAGAAGAAATTGCTCCTGTCGCTAGGTTTGATACGTTAAACGTGGTACCAGTGCCCTCAACTCTTACTCCAAGATCATCCGTGTTTGTTTTTATTTGGATATTTATAGTACCTATTGCACCAAACGTATCGTTTGCCTGTTGTGATTGGTATCCATTTTTTGAAAGTGAAAGATAATATGTATAGAATCCTTTTCTTCTTACAAGATAGGAATATTCATATCTTTCCGAAGTAATGTTGTATGTCATTACGTCATTCACAGGAGCTACGGCAGTGTCGGTTTCTGATATTATAATTGTTGCTGTTGCTCCTAGTACGTCTCCTCCGGCAATATCTGAATAGTCAGCCCATATTTTTACATAAGAACCCACTCCGGCCAGTCTTGGACTTGTGTCTGCGATTAGGTCGGTTGCATGAAGCCAGTCTGTTCCGTTACAATATTTGACACCTTGTACAACACCGGCCTGAACTCTTCTGAAGGTTACACCACCGCAGTTATACAGACCTCCGTTATCACACAATATGTTTCCTATGTTCGTATCGTCTGCCATCACGTTGCCATTATAGCAGCAGCTTCTCCCAGCAAACTGGTATTGTTCAAAACTATCGCTTCCGTCATCACCACAACATCTCGCTTCCGGATCTGATGTATCACCATTCTCAAGCCAGGAATATGCTGTGCATCCTGTCGAATCTGTACAATAATATTCTCCAACGTCTCTTTCAAGATAATAACATGTGCCATTACATATGTAATCGGTGGAAGGGCATGTTTCAGGTGTCTGGACAGCACATTGTATATCGCCTGTTACGATTTGCCATATAGTTGAATAACTTCCAAGATTACCCGCGTTGTCTCTGGCCCCGACTCTCCAATAGTATCTCGTATGTTCATTAAGCAATGTCGTGTAATTTGTCTGGGTCACTGTTTCATTAACTTCGGGTGTAAGGAACGATGAATCAGTGTCTATCTCTATCTGATAATCCTTCAGACCTGAAGGGCCGTTATCTGATACAGAACTCCATGAGAATGTCTGATAAGCTGTATTACAAAGACCATGTGAAGGTGATATAAGTGTTGGTGTACCAGGTAGGCTCTTGTCGAGTTTTATCTCAAAGCTTCCTATCGGAGAATAGTCAAGATAATACAGCGAAGATAAGTCTATATCAGGAGTGCAACTGGCACCTTCACAATATCTTACATAAGCTAATCCTGAATCTCCTGTGTCAGCGGGATTCAATTGTATTGTCTGGTCTGTTGTAACCCATTGTCCATCATAGGTATAATTGTCACCAATCGTCGGGGCTATTATATCAACAAGGATTTCTGTTCCCGTTGATGTCGTATTCCTGTTCCTGACATTGTCTATAACACTCCAACAGAAATATTTATGTTCGCCTATTCCTAGGGGTAATGTGTATTCAGTCCATGATGATGCGGAGAATACGGGACATGATAAAACGTCTGAAAGGTAATAATAATCTCCTGAATTATTACATCCTGAAAGTGCATCATTGCATGTAAGCGTTATCGTTGCTGTTGTGTTCTGCCAGCTTGTTGGTACTCCGGATAACATTCCGTTGGGTGAGGACATATCTACGACTATATCTACTGTATCATACTGCGTGTTTCCCGCCTCATCCCAACATTCCACAGTTATTGTGTGCCATTCTTCTGAAAGGGTTGTAAATGTATAGTTTGCTGTTCCGGAGACTTTATTATCGTTATTCATTTCGTATTCGGTTCCTGTCACGTTGTCTGAAACGTTACAGTTCACAAAGTATGTATTTGCATAATCAGCTTCAACCAGAACGGATGAAACATTGAACATTTCATACGGATTTGGTGTAATTATCTGGACTCCGGGATTGTCCGTATCTACACTGACGTTTTCTTCATTAGTTTCGCGATAATAACCCACCACATCATATGCTCTTATTCTGTAATAGTATGTGGTGTTTGACATCAAGCCTGTATCGGTGTATTCTACCGTGGAATTATCGCTTAGAATTTGAACAAGAGAATAGTTTTCTGATGCTCTCAGTGGTGATGTACTCCTCCTCCAGACTTCGTATTTAGTTATATATGAACTCACATCATTTGCGGATGACCAGAACATCGTGACATTTCCTGTTATTGACCATCCACCCATTTCCGTGAGTGAGAATACTTCCGGCGGCGTTGTGTCGTATATTGTTGTATCGGATGCCAGTATTTGCTGTGTATTGTTAAGGATGTCTTTGAACTGGACGTAAATTGTATGGGATCCATCGTTTGCTGAACAACCGTATGTCGGGTCGGTCATGTTGAATGAAGAATAGAAAACTGCATATGATATCCAGTTAGTCCAGCTATTACTGTCACATGAGAATCTCATATCATCTGCGCCGGTTGATGATACAGAAAGATCCGGTTCTGTGTCGTTGGTATAACCAGAAATATCTGAAATGATTATTGAACCTGTGGTTGGTGGGGTATTATCGATTGTAAATGTACCAGCCGGATTAAGATAATCACTAGAGCCTTCAAGATCCGTTGCGTTGCATCTTAAATCAACATTATTTTGGCTTGAAAGTGTTGATATATTCCAATCGTATAATCCATCATTATCTTGGTATGTTAAAGAATGCCATGAAGCGTCATAGTGTGCGTCAATATTGTAATAGACCGTATCAGAATCAATATCTGTTGAACCTGAACAAGTTATGCTTATCGTATCGTTGTCTCCCCCGTATGTCCCAGATAACGGAATAAGCATTGTTGGCGTCGTGGGCGGTGTGTTTATTACAGTAACAATACCCGTTGAATTTACCCAGTCTGACCAGTCATAACCATCATAAACCCTTTGTGAGCATGTTATATCGTCACCTCTGTCACCATTTCCGGGCTGGCTCAAATCTAATGTCTGTGATGTTTCGCCAGCTATAAGTGAACTGTTAACATACCACCGATATTCTCTGTCTTGTAGAGTATCCTCATCATCGTTATCTGCAAATGTCCCATCTTCACAGAGTATCATATCGTTTGTCTCTGGCATCGTATCATTTATCACGAAGGCGCCGACTTTTGGAATCTGGTTTGCAACAGTAAATGATGATTGATAGGACATATTCATGTTTCCGGCAAAGTCTGTAGCATACCATCTGT
>CAZKOV010000035.1:0-10313 GCA_964554465.1 uncultured archaeon | reverse complement strand
GATGGAAATGTGATAACAGATAATAATGTCATTACATCAAAGGGGCCGGGAACTTCGATAGAATTTGCGTTAAAATTGGTAGAGGTCCTCGAAAGTAAGTCAAAAGCCGAAACGCTTAAAAAGAAGCTATGTTGCTAAAATATTATCAAACAATCTATGGGCCTGTAGCCTAGTCTGGATAAGGCGCTCGGCTTCGGTAAGCATGTTTTTATTGTTTGTTGAGACCGAGAGAGCGGGGGTTCGAATGCGGTTGCTGATACAAAATATGTTCAGCAAAGCCGGACATCCCTCCGGGCCCATTAATCTGAAAAAATAATATAATGTTTAAAACGGATATATTTTTTAATAGGGAGTTATATGCTGCTTGGAAAGATATCGGGTCGCGTCACAACATCAGGTTTCAGTTTTGATGCCGAAGCGAGAGTTAAGAAGATGCAATACATAACTGTCAAGGATTCCGAAGGTCACTGGGTTCTGGGTTACATTGATTCTCTTGTAAGATACGGGACTGAAACAGTAGCGAAGGTTGTTATTATAGGATATCGTGACGGCAGGGGATTTTTAAAAACACCGACAGTACCGTTCTCCCCGGATACACCGATATTTGCAGCAGATTCTGAGATGATCAGAAACACAATAGGACTTAAGGATAACGGAGCGTACATGGGACTTCTGGACGATTATGATATTAAGGTATGGCTGCCGATAAAACATCTTATCACAAAACATGTTTGCATTCTCGCAAAAACGGGCGCAGGAAAGTCTTACGCAGCAGGAGTCTTAATTGAAGAACTTGCAGAAAACAAAGTACCTGCAGTGATTATTGACCCCCACGGGGAATATTCCGCTATGATAGAGAAGAATACAAACCAAAAAGAACTGGAATTCATGGAAAGATTTGGTATTGAACCAAAAGGTTATGAAGGACAGGTCCAGATATTAAGCATTTCTGATCAGGCAAACCAGCTGAAGCTGAATTCAAAACTCACTATGTCGGAAATACTCGACATACTTCCCAGAAGACCTTCTTCATCCCAGCAGGGACTTCTTTTCAACGCTCTCAATGCCCTGAAAGGAAAGAACTTCACAATAAGGGATATTATTAATGAAATAGACGAAAAGGATGAAAAATCAAAGTGGGGCTTACTATCGATGCTGGGAAATCTCGATGAGACGGGATTGTTTTCTCCTGTTTATACGAAAATGAGTGAAATTGTGACAAAGAGTGGGATAACCATAATAGATTTGAAGAACGCAAAACCGGAGATACAGGCAATGGTCGTGATGAAGCTCACAGAAGAACTTTTCAAGGCAAGAAAAAAGGAACAGATACCTCCTTTCTTTTTCATACTCGAGGAAGCACACAACTTCTGTCCTGAAAGAGGTTTCGGAGAAGTACCAAGCTCAAAAATTCTCAGGACGGTTGCAGCCGAGGGAAGAAAGTTCGGAATGGGCCTTTGCATAATATCGCAGAGACCGGCCAAAGTCGACAAAAATGTCCTTTCCCAGTGCAATACACAAATAATACTCAAAGTTACGAACCCAAACGACTTAAAGGCTATAATAGATTCAGTGGAGGGTGTCGGCACCACAACAAAAGAACAGATAAAGGAACTGCCTATAGGCCAGGCTCTTATTGTCGGTATAACAGACCAGCCTCTTGTCGTAAGTATAAGGGTAAAGAGGTCAGAACATGGTGGCGAAAGTATAAAAGTTTCACGCAAAGGAAAAGAGTTAATAAAGAAATTTGACGTTTTTTCAATGACGTTCTTTGAAGATGACATGTACACCAAATTCAAGGGAATAGATGACATGAAGCTCATATATTACCCTTTATGGGAAGTAATAGGAAATGATGGCAACAAAAGGACACCTTTTTTTGTCGACGGCATTGACGGCGAACTTATCTATGAAGATGGTGATGAAATAAGACACACAAAGGGACTCATGAAACTGCTATCACTTCCACCACTTCCGAGGCTTGTAATGCTTTACCTTTTCAAGAACAGATTATCAACGATAGATAAGATAGCGGAAGATCTCAAAATACCCAGAGAATCCATAAAGTCAAGCATTCATGACCTCATAAGTGAAAAAAGAATAAAGATACAGGACGGTGAAATAAATGTTGATATGGATATGGGGAATATACCATTGGAAATAAATGATGCAACTTTGGGGAAAAGCAGATCAAAAACCGATAAAATTGAAAACAAATTCGAGTTCAGGATATCATCTGATTATCTCAAGAAAGTGGGAGAACTGTGGGGCGTCAACATTATAGATTCAAAGCAGGTGTTTTATCCATACTGGGCAGTCACCCACAAAGGTCATAACATCTTGATAGACGCAGTGAAAGGAAACATAGATATGGAAAAAACTAAGCGAGTATCAAAATTATTATAAAAAGTTTATTTCTTTGCCTTTACAAGGACACCGTTTATTGTTCCATCCTTTCCCGGTCTTGAAGTGACTTTGGCGAGTCCTTTGTCAGTTTCTAGTATAGCACCTTTGGTAACAAGGTTTCTCCTGATAAAGTGAACGTTAGCTTTATTATCTTTAGCGGAAATTATTTTTGCAACCATAATCTTCCCTTTTTCGTCGGCGACGTTAATCTTATTAGTTGAGATTACCTTTACCTTTACGCCCCCGCCTCTTACTCTGTGGGCTTTTCTTGCGGGTTCGCCTATCTTTGTACCCGAGAAATCGGAACCTCTCTGGAATTTCTTCTTCTTCATATGCGATTGATGTTTCCCACCGGTTTGTTTTCTTTTTGAGTCAAGATTCCATTTTGTCATATTATCAGCCTTATAAATAACAGTTAATGATGTATAATCTTTATAAATATAATGGTGAAGGATGACCTATACTTTGATATAGATTTAAATACATTACCCATTAATATAAACACCGTTAATTAATAATGATAAAAGGAGAGGGGTTATTGATATGGAATCTGGCAATAATGAAAAAAGTATCGGTTCAAGACCGCTTGATGTTCTCGGAAGCGCATCGGGAAAAAGGGTGATCTTGCACCTGAAGTCTAAAGATAAAATAACGGGCGTACTGAAAGCATTCGACTCTCATATAAACATATGGCTTGACGATGCAGAAGTGCAGAGCGAGGAGACCAACGTTAAGATAGGGACGGTTCTTGTACGCGGAGACAGCATTGTCTGGATTTCACCAAGTAAGTAAAACAGAAGATCATGAATATGCACCGAAGTGCAATGTCATGACACGAATTGAAATTAAGTGCAAAATTATTGGCGATAAAGTTAAGTGATTATAATGGTCAAGGGAACACCCAGTTTCGGGAAGAAGAATAAAAAGGTACATATACTTTGCAGAAGATGCGGCAATGCTACGTACCATGCAACGAAGAAGGTCTGTGTCAAATGCGGCTTTGGCAAGTCATCAAAACTCAGAAAGTTCTCATGGCAATGGAAAACAATAAGCGGAGACAGAAAGAAGTGAATTTTTATTCCGCGAAATTAATTCTAGGATATGTTGTTTTTAGAGATATCTCCCGTAGCACTTCTAATTACACTGTCACTGATTCCACTTTTTACAGTCTTAAAACGGGAAAATCTTAAAGCCATTGTTTCTATTTTTATTTGCTCGGTAATATTAGTAATTTAATAAGAATATTTTTGGAAATTTAGAATTCTGTTATACAAGCTGAATTTAATTCTTCTTGAGTATAAAACAGTTGCTGATGTATTATTTTATCTCCATATACATAGTACACTCCGGGGGTTGATTCTATATGTGATCTAACTAATTTTAATTTTGATCTGTCAAATTTTATTCTGGTTCTCTTAATATTGTAATCAGAAGTAAATTCTTGTCTGAAAAGACCTTTTATGTGTTCCGGACCAAAAACAAGTTTGTTTCCATATACAAGATTATAATTATAAGCTGTCTTCCAGTCCGTTTCCAGTTCAAATGCAAGTGAATTATCACCATTTATGTTTTTACAGGTTAAAAAGAATTTTACATTCGGATTTCTTAATGGATCATCATCAAGAAAGCGGAGTGCGGGTAGCCCATTTATAAATCTTATAGGCTTTCTTTGAGAAAGTCTATCATTCTCTTCCACAGAGTTTATATGACTAAGATCGGAGTCAACGCTTCCCTGATATGCAAAGTCGAGACCTCTTATCAAATTTAAATTATCTCTTGATTCGGGTGAAAATCTTTTTCTCGATTCAGATGACCAGTCAAATACATCTTCATTGGTTAGTGATTTATATACTTCTATATTTGAACTAAGATGAGATTTTATTTTCATAAATTTATCAGATAATCTGTTTCTTGCGAATCTTTTTCGTGACCATTCAGCCTCTGATGCCCATCCCCCAAAACAATCAGAAAATGCCAAACTTGTAGTTGCTGCTCTTATAAGATTCATAAATTCAAATCTTCTAGGATATAATTCTTTAAATTTCTGATAAAAATCAACTGCAAGATGCCTATCACCTGCTATTCTCTGAAAAAGTGATAATACTTCATGGGGTATAAAATCTTTCCGTTTAAGGTAATCTTGGACTTTCCCCGGAGACCTCAAATTTTCCATGTATTCCCCTACATCTGTTATGAAAATATCGAGTTCTCCTGAAATAGGATCTCTTGTTATCATATTTGAAACTCCGTACCCCAAAGAGATATTATGAACGCATTTCTGAGTTTCCATTTTAAAAACTTCAAATTCTATATCATTCCAGTTGGGTGATTTTTTTAATTTCTCAAAATCCGATTTTCTTCTGTGAAGATATTTCTCATCATATACTTCTTTTTTACCTTGTTCAGTTAGATCATGCATAACAAGAACATCAGTTTCAGTATCAGATGCTCCCAGAGCATAAAAAGGTAATACTTTAAAACCCCATTTATTTAATCCGCAAAGAGCATAATAGCTTTCACATGCTTTCTTATCGGGGTCCTGAGAGTAACAAGTTCCTCTGTCATCACAGGTTTCTTTGAAAAACGTTTTTACTTGAACAGATTTTTTAGTATCTCCGATTTGCAATATCCCGGACTGTACAAATCCTTCACATCCAGCATATCCGTATTCTGAAGTATAAGTCAGTGTAGCTTCTGTTGAAATGTCAGGAGCAATTAAGTTGATTCTTGTTTTTTTATAAGCCATGAATTAGAAAACGAGGAAAATAATATATTCTATATATGTGCCTTAAGGAATAAGAAAATCTTTAAAATTCTAACTTGTCCCCGATTTTAGTTTTTAGCCTTTTCATTGATCCAGCATTCATCTCCAGAACCCATCTGGCGGGATTTTCAGGGTAATAGATTTTCCATGTTCCGGGGTCGATGGAAAGAGGCTTTGCACAGTGTTTTATGTCTACAATCTCTTTTTTGGAATTTATGAAAATAATGTCAATAGGTATTTTCATGAAGAACATCCAGAATCCTTCTTTCTTGTCCTTTCCTAAATCGAAGAGCATTCCATAATCATCTGGAAGGTCTTTTCTCCCCATAAGGCCTTTTGCTTTCTGAAAGATAGTTCTTGCAATTTCAATATCTCTTGCAATGATATTTCCGTTTGAAACGTTTCTGATGATCATGTTACTTTCACTTTACGAAGTTATTTATACCGGAATCATCCGATTTCTCTTCTTTTGAATCAGTACCGACCTGTTCTTTAATAGCTTTTGCGGTTTTTTCTCCGAGAATTTTCCTGAGAGAACTGAATGGCATTTTCCGAAGATCGGCCAAGCTTCTGATACCGCTTGTATAGAGCATTCTGGCCCTCACCCGTCCTATTCCTTTAACTTGTACAAGTGGGAGCAGTTCTTCTTTAACCCCGTATTTAAGTCTTACACGGACTTTCTTTATTTCTTTCAGAACAGATCTCTTGTTTAAGATGAGACACATCTCCCCCATAGCATAGGAAAGCCAGTCCGCATTGTCAAGTCTCACACGAAGTTCGCCGGGGGTTACATTAAAATTGTCAAGAATTGCATCCTCTCCCGACTCTTCCATCCATGAACCGAGAAACATGGCGGTCTTTACAGACCTTATAAAATCATCATAATCTATATCCCACACATTCGGAACGGGCTTTGCGAAATATTCCGAGTGGGATGTGACGAGGGATTCAATCAGCTCCATGTCAGATTTTCTTACCGATAAAAGAGGCAGCATTTCAATCGTGTTGCAAAGCATCTGTACAATCCCCACAGGTGTAGCTTTTTTTCTTTCGAATGTCTTAACACCTTCTATGAAATCATGAGCTGTTATGGGATCTATGTAAAGTTCCGAAACCCTTTTACCCAGTCGTGTCGCTATAATTCCTGAGTTCTGCTCTTTCAGTAAATCGGCAGCCGTTCTGAAGGGGTTGTCATTCTTTTCCTGTTCAGACTTGGATGTTTTTATGAAACCGAAATCTTCAAGTATATGGATAACCTTATCAAGGGTTCTTTCCAGTTCTGTTAAATCCCCGTACTGATGGGCATAAAATGTCTTAGAGAAGAAATCCACCAGTCCACTTTCCGAAGATATGACACCGGACGCAATCAGTGCAAGGGTATGCATCCTTAATACGGGTTCGACACCGAGTTTTGACTGGATTCGTTCCGGCTCTCCCAGAATATATTTATCCCACAACTTTTCGGCTTCTTCCTCGTTTTTTGCAACAAGGATAGCTTCCCCGGTCTTATCGAACGTGGGTCTTCCGCTTCTTCCCATCATCTGCTGGACTTCCAAGACGGGTAAATAATCCATTCCCCTGAAGCCGGAAAAGCGCTTCAGATCCTTAACCATGACACGCCATGCAGGAAGGTTTATCCCCGCGGCAAGTGTCGGCGTTGCAGAAATCAGCTTTATCTTGCCTTCCTTGAAATATTTCTCTATTATGGATCTCTGTTTTGCAACAAGTCCTGCATGATGGAAAGCTGTCCCGTTTTTTATGCATTTTGCAAGACGTTCACATTGTTTCGTCGGCCTGTCCAATGCATGCAGAATCTCTTCGGAAATCCTGAAAAGTTCAAATTTTTCTTTTTCAGAGAATTTGCTTTTGATATCAATTCCAACCTTCTCGGCAGTGGATTCAGCACCGCGTCTTGTTGATGCAAAGATTATAATTTGTTTTTTCTTTTTGAGCGTGTCAAGCGTAATGCCTGTCGATTGATCAAAGGTGAAATCCAATTCAACTTTCCTGTCATCCTGAAAATGGATTTTATCGTCGATGCAGACACCCTTCTCCACTTTCACAGGCCTGTAATCCGTCTTGAAACTATCAGCATTTAACCACGCAGCGATTTCTTCATAATTATTTATCGTTGCCGATAATCCAAGAATCTGCGGCTTTATCAAAGACAGCAATTTTGTAATTGTCACTTCCAGTGTAGGTCCTCTTCCTGGATCATCCAAGAGATGTATTTCATCCACGACAACAAGACCAATTCTGTCAAGCCACTCCAGACCGTGACGAAGAAGGGAATCCATCTTTTCGGATGTGGCGATTATAACATCATATTTCCCGAGCCAGGGATCGGTCTCATCAAGGTCGCCGATGCTCATTGCGGTTTTCATCCCCATCTTGTTGTATTTCTCATTGAATTCCTGATATTTCTCGTTTGCAAGGGCTTTCAAAGGAACAATATAAACAGTCTTTTTCCCCTTGTGAAACATACTGACTGCTGCGAGTTCAGCCACAAGAGTCTTTCCACTAGCTGTTGGTGCTGCAACTACAAGGTTTTTACATTCCAGAACACCCTTTCTAATGGCTTCCTCCTGTACAGGATTGAATTTCTTAAAGCCGGAAGATTCAAGAACAATCTGCTCGGGTTTTTCCATGCACTATCTTTGGGAAAGAATAATAAATTGATATGCTAATTATAAGACATGAGAGGGAAAAATCTGGCTTTGGTTTTCACTTTACTGTTTAGTTTTTTGTTTTTGTTTTCTTTCGTCAGTGCAGGAAATAATAGTTTAAATCTATCTGCAGGATGGAATATCATATATAATCCATACGACCTTGATATTCAATTCAGTTCCATGGAAAATAATTGTACCAACCTTATAGCATTCGGTCTTCTTGAGGGACGTTTCCAGAATGTGGAAATGTTTGAAAAAGGAAAAACGTATCTTGTCAGGGTAAAAAATTCATGTACCATTAATGTTGGTGAATCTTCGTCGTTTTCAGCAGAAAACCTCACATTGACTAAAGGCTGGAACGTAGCGGCAACTCCAACAGAAATAAACATATCCGATTTGGAAACCGGATGCGGCAAAGTTCTCGTTTTCAACTTAACTAATGGAAAATTAGTAAATGAACTTGAATCACTTAAACCGGGTATTGGTTATCTTGTTAGAGTTGGAAATGATTGTGAGGTAGATATTCCACAGGAAGGTTGCACTGATACAGACGGAAGAGATTACTATGTCAAGGGAGAGAACACATACAACGGGGAGACCCTTTACGATGAATGTAATGGCGATAATTTAGAAGAAAGATGGTGTGAAGGCGACGAAAGGATGGAAGAGTTATATGTTTGTCCTTTCGGCTGTCAGGAAGGTGTATGCATAATACCCGAAGGATGGTGGAACGTCTCATGGTTATCGAGGATAAACATAACATATGACACCTCGGATATAAGTGAAGACTTAATAAACGTCCCTGTACTTGTTGAACTTACTCCTGACAGAATAGACTACTCAAAAACCAAAGAAAACGGAGAAGATATAAGATTCGTAGACTCTGACGAAAATCTTCTGGATTACGAAATAGAGGAATGGAATCCAACAGGGACATCATCAATCTGGGTGAGGATACCAAATATTCCCGCAACAGCAAACGAATATGTAATCTGGATGTACTACAACAATTCTGATGCAGAAGATGCGCAGAATCCAGAAGGTGTTTGGAAGAATGAATATGTTATGGTACAACACTTAGACGAGACTTCAGGAATGCATTATGATTCTGCTAATGGAAATGATGGGACCAATATTGGCTCGAAACAGGACGCGATTGGAAAAATTGGCAATGCAAACAGTTTTGACGGAGTGGATGAGTATATCAATATATCAACTCCGATACAGTTCACTAATCACACAACTATATCTGCTTGGTTTATAAGCTTGAATACTTCAGAGAATACTATTCTGGGTACTAATCCCCAAACACCAACTAAAAGAATAAATTTCCTAGGTTTCCGAAATAATCAAGATAGAATGAGCGGAAGCATAGATTATAGCTCTGAATGGCCAACCTACAATGTTTTCGGAAAGACAGCCTTATCAACTGATAATTGGTATTATGGTGCTTTTGTAATCAATAAGACTAATTTATCAGTTTATTTGGATGGAGTAATTGATGGAAATAACGAAATACCTGACATGAGAAACTTCACCCAAAGTGCAATGCCAGTTGTAATAGGTTATAGCGGAGCTCCTTGGTTCTATAATCCTTATTACAACGGAACTATTGATGAGCTTAGAATATCAAATATTTCCCGTTCAGCTGACTGGATTAAATTCCAGTACTGTGTGATGGACGGAAGTTGCGTATCTTATGAAGGTGAAAATGAAGAAAATGAATGTCCTGTATGGAATCCTACGGGTCTTCAAGGTGAAAATATATGGGAAATTGTACAGAATACTTACAATCCTTCCCATCTATATGCATGCGGAGAAAACGGCGCTTGGAATTCCACAGACAATGGAAAAACTTGGGTAAAAATGACTAATCAGAAATCAACAAGTTTCGTATTCTATGAAAACAAAATCTTAGCTGGTAGAAATGATGGTTTATATGAAAGTATTGATGGTGGAACAGTATTTACAAAAATAGCTTTGGAAGGAGAATTCATTCTTCCAATAAGGATTAATGAAACAAACGACAGCATTCTTTATTTGGGTACTGCCAATTATACCGAAAGTATGCAAGGCGGTCTTTGGAGAAGCGTAGACAAAGGAGAGAACTGGATAGAAGTGGGGCTTCATGGAACTGATGTATATGCAATCGCCATCTTAGAAGATCAGGTGATTGCAGGAGTTGCTGATGCAGTTCATTCAACAGAGGAGAAATTGGGGGTATGGTTAAGTGGAGATAATGAAGTAATCGAAGATACGGATGACCATAAACTCAATGGTGAAGGTGTCTGGGATTTAAGAATATATAACGATGAAGTGTTTGCAGCGACCGATAATAATGTCTATAACAGTACTGACGACGGACAGAACTGGGATTTGATGGATCTTCCTGAAGGAACGTATTTTGAAATAGCAAAAGATGATAAGGAATTTTATGCAGGATCTGAAGCAAACGGTATTTATTACACAACAGA
>CAZKOV010000034.1:0-10364 GCA_964554465.1 uncultured archaeon | reverse complement strand
TTCAATGCGGTGGGTCCTGCCCTCCGCTCTGTAAATATGGTATACGGAAATTCCTGGAGAGCTAAGTAAAAGCAAAAACATAACAAGTATACCAAGACCTCCGAGCCATTGAGTCATGGAGCGCCAGAATAAAAGGGAGTATGGGAGCGACTCTGGAGTAACCACGGTAAGTCCGGTCGTCGTGAAGCCTGAGACGGATTCAAAAAGGGCATCTACTGGCGTCATGTAAAACATGTAGGGAATGGACCCGATAATCGATATAACAACTATTGTTACTGCAGAGAGAATCATTGCCGATTCCATAGTTATTTTCTTTTTTTGGAATTTCTTGTCAAGCACGGTGCCCAGGACAAAGGACAATATTGCTGCAGTCAGGAAAGGGATATATGTAGTTTCCCCGAGAACCCATGAGATTATTATAGGGATAAGGAGCAATATTCCCACTATCTCCATCACAATTCCCGTATATGAGATGATAGACGATACTTTCATGAATAATAATTGAACTTTCTCTTTAATTAAATCTACATCTTTCTAATTAAAATCTAAATAAAAGGAAATCATAATATTAACAGGTCGATTCGTGTGATGAAAGGATTCGTGCACATGATAGAAGTCATAATAGTTGTAGTTATGGCTTTGTTCGCGTTTTTCCAGTTTTCTTATATAACCACGCCTGATATGGACTGGGAAAGAACGAAACTCGGTTTATTGGGGGATGACGTCCTTCTGGCAATGGACAGAATAGATGTAAACTGGTTCGATAAAAGTCAGGTTGAATCAAATATGACTAAATTGATATCAAGCTCGAATATAATTTACAGCGTCAAGCTCGATAATGCGATAAAACAGAATATTAGTATAGGATGCCTTTGTGATGCCGCCCAAGCAACGACCCTTGGGAATGCATTGAAACCGAGTCCCATGAGAATAAACGACGAAAGAATAAATTTTAAAGTGATACAGGTAGATACATTGAATGCTCTTTTAAATCCCGCATATGATGTAGTCATAATTCCAACTTATCAAGCCCTCAATACAGCAAACCTTATGAGATATCTGAGTTATGAAAAAGGGGTAATAGAGTTATTCGGCTTGAATGAGGGAGAGGTGATTGGTGCACAGAGAGACGTTTTCGGTCTTGATTGGTCAACAGACATTCCTGACGGAAGCGGTAATGTTACATTCAGTCCGGTTTCAAAAAACGCGGGACCTGAAACATATACAATCTATAAATATTTCAATGCGTTCCCGAATACAACAGGAGACGGATATTTTGATATTGGTCATGAGTTCGAAGATTTTTTAGGTGCAAATAGTAAAGTCGTACCGGCGGGGAACAATCTGGAAAAAATTGTTGCTGTTCAACAAGTTACAAATGCACCGGCATGTATTATTAATTCAGAAATAAGCGAACTTAAAGGAAGAACAGCATGGCTTCCCACAGGAATACCGGTCAATGAAGACGAAAGAAATCTTCTGAAAGCTGTTGTCGCGTGGACTGCGGGGAAGACTGAACATATAAAAAAAGCCGCGACAAAAAATCCTGTCACAATTTCAAGATATAAAATATACAATCAGGACATGTTCCAGATTATAAAAATAGATCTGACACTCGACTATTTATAATGTTTCGGTTCTAAAGTATAAAGACGATAGAGAGGGGACAAATCAAATGGTTCAGAACTATAAGAAAAATAAGAGAAAAGAAAACAACCAGCCTGAAAGAGTGAGATTTCCGAGGGGAAATGAAATTATAGGAGTAATAGAAGAAATGCTCGGAGGAAGTCGTTTCAGAGTTAATTGTCAAGACGGAAACGTTAGAATTTGCAGGGTTTCGGGTAAATTCAAGAGAAAGGCGTGGATACGACCGGGTGATGTTGTTATTATAGAACCTTGGGAAGTACAGAGCGACGAGCGCGGGGATGTTGTATGGAAATACAGGATTGCCCAGATTAATGTGCTTAGAGATAAAGGATTATTGAAAATCTGATTTTTTTAATTTCCCATTTAAATCTTGAAATCAAAACATAATTAATCATAATCGTCTTAATATTCGTGGTTTTATGGGAGAACTTAGGGAAAACATACTCAGACAGGAACTGCAAAAAGAAATTGAGATTGCAAAAAAACTTGAGGCTTCTGGTAAATCAAAGCAGGCAGGACCCCATTACATGAAAGCAGCAACAATATACAGGCGGCTTGCGTATATCTCCAAAAAGGAGAATGCTGATAAGTTCTTTAACAACGCCTCGGAATATGAAGCGAAAAGTCTGACATTATCAGAAACGACCCCTTATACGAGAGCAGTTAATGACGATGCAATAAAAAACATGGTCGTCAGCGAAAAGCCCGAAGTGACATGGGAAGATATCGGGGGTCTTGAGAAGATAAAGAAAGAGATAAAAGAATCGATAATGATACCTCTGGTTGGAAACAAACCCGCTTATGTCGAATCATCGAAAAACATATTGCTTTATGGCCCGCCCGGAACGGGAAAAACGATGATTGCGAAGGCCTGTTCAAACATGCTTGATGCCCCCTTTTTCGAAGTGAAAGCATCCAGCCTCTTGTCAAAATATTTCGGGGAATCTGAAAAAATAATAGCACAGTTGTTCAAGGAGGCAACAGAAAAACAACCTTCGATAATATTCATAGATGAAATAGATTCCATTGTCCTCAGCAGGTCTGCCGAAATAAACGAAGCGACAAGAAGGGTTATAGGACAGATGCTGACAGAAATTGACGGCTTTTCAGCAAACAAGAAGAGCAAGGTTATTATTATTGCAGCCACTAACAGGCCCTGGGATCTTGATGATGCGCTTCTTTCTAGGTTCCAGAAAAAGATTTACGTTCCCCTGCCGGATGAGAAATCAAGGGAACACGTTTTTGAGTTGAGTCTGAAAGGAGCGGAACTTGAGGGGATAACGGAAGAATCTCTGGCACGGATGACAGGAGGATACTCAGGAAGGGAAATATCGACCATATCAAGGGAAGCAATAATGCACATGATAAGGGAGAAAAACCCCGATTTCCATGATATAAACCCGAAAATGCTTGAGAAATGCTCACTCAAGGAAAGACCTCTCCAGAAAACAGACTTCCAAGAAGTTTTAGCCAGCGTTAAAAAGATAACTAATGGTGAGATAATAAAGAAATATGAAGAATGGAGAAATAACGGAATGAGTTGATTCTTATGATATTGAAATTCCTTCACCCCGAGAAAAAATTAACCGAAAAGAAAAAAGGTGAGATGTTAACAAGAGCCGCCAGAATGGTTAAGGACGGGGATAAGGAAAAGGATTACAAAAAAGCAATTGACAAGTTCAAGGAAGCGACCAGAATTTTCAGGGAAATGAGGGATTTTGAGAAGTCAATGGATTGTGAAAATAAGATCATCGCGCTTGCGGAAAAAGAAGAGAATGCTTTTGATACGGCTTGGGCTTACAGGGGAATTTCCCAGGATTTATATGAACTCGGCAGGTATGATGTTGCAATACAGAACGCAAAAAAATCTGCCGAAAATTTTAACAAGGAAAACGCGTTTTATGCCATAAAATGGTGTTATAACGACCTCGCGACGATGTTTGAGGCAAAAGGTGACAAGGTTTCCGCGGTTGAATATTACAACAAATCAAACGCGATCGAAAAAGAGAGCGAGATTGAGAAAAAAATCGATGTCCTCATGAATTCTATTGCCCATCCTGTTCTGGAACAGTCTGCAACTAAAGAAAAGGCTGTTGATGGGGAAGACGTAGGATTCAGCCTGAAAGTCAAGAACGAAACGAGAGGAAAGATAGAGAACGTCTACATAATGGATGAAAACGGTTCTACTCTGAATTTCATAGAAGACCTCGAACCGGGCCGGGAAAAAACATTTTCTTACACGGTGAAAGCGAAGGGAACCTACATAGAACCTCCGTATTCATCCGTTGTCTGGAAGGCACCTTCAGGGAACATGGTACAGAGAAAGATAGAGAAACTTACGGTCGAAGTCGACCAGAAAGTTTATGTAACCCTTCATGTCAAAAACAAATTGACATACGGTCAGGAAACGTATTTCGCCGTTACCGTTAAAAACCAGTCATCGACAGAGATGGAAAACATCAAGCTCCGTATAATATTCCCTATCGAAATAAAAGTGAAATCGGTAAACGGGTATAAAATTGAAAAGATAGCTCCCGATGAGGAAAAAAGTTTCATTTTCAAACTCGTTCCCCTTAACATAGGTAAAAACGTAATAGAGAATGCTTATGTAGATTTCACGAACGAGAAATATGAAACAGTAAAATTACCGATTAAAAGTTTCGTTCTTGAAGAGGTATTCGAAAACGAACAGATTCCCGTCAAAACCGAGCCGAAGCCTTTGACAAAAGAAGAGATGTCAAAAGTACAGAAAATCCACGAGGATAAAAAATACATATACAGTATTCTGGCTCCCAAGAAAATCGAGCCTTCGGAATATGTAAACCTTACAAAGAAACTGCATTCTGAAACCTCCGGTTATACGCTCAAGGGAGTTGACGTTAAAACAGTTTACATGCATGTCATGGAAGAATGCAGAGGACTCTATATAGTTTCCAGCCGCTGGAACCCGACGAACTCTGTAATGATGTTTTCGGGGCAGTCCTATGAAGGCGAGACGTACCTTCTTACAGTCGTAATAGATATGAAAGGGGATGCATGCAATGTTGCATTCAGGTTATATTCAAGCAAGGAAAAAGATTTGAAGGAAACGCTTGAAAAGATTGCAGGAATCATAAACTATACCATCATAATCATGAGCATGGCGAAGGAGATTGAAAAAATTGAAGTCAAGGAAGTGATAAACATAATAGATTCCGTCGTGCAGAGATCGAAACTTGGAACAGCCACACCTATTCCGGAAAAAGCTGATAAGAAAATAGAAATAAAGGATTCAGTCGTGCAGAGGACGGAAACGTAAGCTTTTTTATCTACATCTGGTCTACTGCGATTTTCTCTTCTTCAACAGGTTTAGGTTCTTCTACAGGTTTTCCCTTTTTAACAGATTTCTTAGCTGCTTTCTTCCTTCTTGCTCTTTTCTTTCTCGTCTTCTTTGCTACAGTTTTGGGTTTTGCAGCAACTTTCTTTTTTACTTCCTCTTTTTCGGATTTTTCTTCGGTTTCGAATTCCTTCGAAACTTTGAGTTCGTCCGCCTCAAGCCAGATTACAAACAGACCGATTATTATGAGCAATATAGGAATTGTGCCTGTCAGTAATATAATGAAATTTCCAAGCCAGTCTACCACCTGAAGAGACGGCATTGCAAAAAGCGCTAATCCCACTAATATTAAAATAAGACCCGCGATCATCTTTCCTATTGGATGCATAACCAAACCTCCGTAAGTTATATATTGTATAAGTTCATCATGAAGAATTAAATAAGTTACTATTTCATATTTGTATCCTTTTAAAACCACCAGAAAATATTATCTTATGAAAAAGAGTATAACAACCAAAAAAGGCGATAAAGGCAGGACACGTCTCTACTCCGGAAAAGAAGTTTCCAAGAATTCACCCCAACTAAACGCTCTTGGCGATATGGACGAACTCGTTTCTGTTCTGGGAATTGCCAGAAATCAGTCAGAAAAAGACGACGTGAAAGACGCTGTTTTTCGTATACAGAAATCACTTTTTGTGGTGGCTGCGGAACTCGCTGCAACAAAAGAAAAAGCCGGCATCCTCGAAAAAAGAGTGGACCAGAAGATGCTTGATGATATTGAAGAAAAAAGACAAAAACTCGAAGAGAAAGTCGAGCTTCTGGACGATTTCGTAATCCCCGGCAAAAATCTAAGCTCCGCTTATCTTGACTTTTCAAGAACCATTGCAAGAAAATGCGAAAGGAACGTTGCGGGGTTATTCGACGAGGAAAAGATTGATAATGAAATCATTCTCATCTGGTTAAACAGGCTCTCTGACTATCTCTTTCTCTTAGCCAGATACGAAGAAAACTGAATTTAGGCCCAGAACAAAACCCAGCAAAAGATTGCCAACAACAGAAAAACTATATAATTTATCGGAACTCCGAATTTACCTATTTTTATCCAATAAAACCATGTAACCTTTTTCGGATTCCAGTCCTTCACTTTGAATGCAGGATTCACTATATACCAGAATATGTCTTCGACTATCAGGCCGGAAAAATATGCACTTAAAAGTACTCCGAATAAAGTCCAGCTGAAACCGGAGACGACCAGCGGAAGAAATATGAGCATGGGGTATGCGACTACAAAAAGCCAGAAATGGTATTCGGTTGCGACGGCCTTTCCTTTCCATTTTATTTTCCATCCGATTTTTCCTTTATCCCACGAATCCTTACCCTCTGCGCGGGATTCCCAGAAAGACGTAGCGATCATTGCAAGGTAAATCCATGCGAATATGAGAGTAATGTTCATATTAAAAAATTCGTTATTATTTCTTTATATATACATATAATATTAATGTGAGAAATTATGGACTGGTGGATGCTTGCTTTCAATTATTTTACATGGTACGTTTTCATGTTCATAGCAGTTATTTGGCTGATATTGCTTTTCCGTAATCCCCGTTTCTATCATAAAAGGGAACCGAGACTTGCAAATGATAAACATCTCCCCGGCGTTTCTGTAATAATACCAGCATACAATGAAGAAAAAAGTATAAGAATGACGATAGATTCGCTGCTTAAAGTGGACTATCCCGAAGGTAAATTTGAAATTATAGTAGTCGATGACGCTTCTGCAGACAAAACCAATCAGATCGTGAAAAAAGAGTATGTGAAGAAAGGCGTAAAACTCATACGAAATAAAAAGAACAGCGGAAAAGCGTTCTCGCTTAATGAAGGCATAAAGGAATCAAAATTCGATATTATAGGTTGCATTGATGCAGATTCTTTGGTAGACCCGAAATCGCTTAGAATCATGATTGAAGATTTCGATGACCCGGACGTGGGATCTGTAACCCCAGCCCTTAAGGTTTACAAGCCTAAAGGGATCCTCCAGCGCATACAGAACGCGGAATACATGCTTAACATCTTTCTGAGAAAGACCCAGGGAGCTCTTGACGCGATTCATGTAACGCCGGGGGTCTTCTCACTATACAGGAAAGATGTACTGGAGAAAATAGGGGGTTTTGATGTCGGTAACATTGCAGAGGACATGGAGATCGCATTAAACATACACCACAAGGGATATAAGATAACAAACAGGATCGATGCCGTGACATATACACTGTGCCCGAAAAAATTCAGGGAGCTTTATAAACAACGTCTCAGGTGGTACAGGGGAGCTCTTCATAACATGGCAAAATACAAGGATATGTTCTTCAGCAAAAAATACGGGAATATAGGCGTGTTCCTCCTTCCAATGAATCTTGTTGCCATAATAGCTGTTATAGTATTGTTTACTCTCATGATTTATTCGTCGATGACTGATATTATAAAAACAATAAGTTATTATTCCCTGATAAACTGGGATTTGAGTGTGGTTATTTCCAAGTTCTGGGAATATCGACCAGATACATTCTTCACTAATTTCTTCAGCACGACCCTTTTAATGGGGGCGATAAGCATATCAGCCGGTCTGTATCTCCTTTATAAAAGCTTCCAGATAAATGACGAGACTTTCACACTGAACAAAATAGGGTTCTTTTCATATCTCTTCATATACCCTTTACTAATGATGTTTTTCTGGTTCGCGGCACTGTTTCATGAATTTCTAAGGATAGAAAGAAAGTGGTAAATCAGTTATTTAGGTTATTTATATAAGAATATACATCCTCTTTTATTATTTTAGGAACTTTATCTGAAGGTACGAAATAGATTTTTAGTGGCGTTTCATAACCTGAGGGGATGAACCCCGTTTTGACATCTCCGTGGCCTGTTTTTTGATATAACATTGTCCCTACAGGAATCTCTTTTCTATCCCTTTTTACCGAGATACTGTTCCCTTCAAAACATATATCTATCATAATTATTATTGGATTTTATGCTTTATAAATGTTACTATATTTACTACATATAAATGACAATTAATACTGAATATTTCATAAAAATAACAAAAAACCGCCAAATTTAAAGACAGTTTTACAATAATTATGGTATGTCCGGTAAATCCGAGAAAGAAGCCGTAAACAAGAAGGAAATCGAGAAGGAAATAATAGAGGATGTTGAAAAAGAATTCACGAAGCAGTTCGACAAAAAGACAATAATATCTGCCCTGATAATTTCAGCTATACTTTTTTCCGGAGGAATTTTTGTTGGCTACTCATTGAACAGGGAAAAACTCACCGGCATAGAATATCATATAGATGCCATAAATAGTGACATGGAGAATTTTCAGTTACAGTTCCTTTTTTTCGATGTGTTAGGAGAGAATGCAACTTGCCCTCTTCTGGAAAGCACGCTGAGCAATATAAATGAAGAGTCATATGAGATAGGAACGCGGCTCGACCAGTATGGTAACGATAACGAGTTGAAAGATTTCAATGAATACGAAAACCTCAAAAAAGAATATTCGAGAATTCTTGTAAGTTACTGGCTTTTGGCAAACAAGCTTAAAGAATCCTGTAAATCGCATTCCTCAACAATAATATTTTTCATTGGAAAAGAATGTGTAAAATGCGATGAGCAGGCTTTTGTTCTTACATACCTTAAAGAGAAACTGGGGGAGCAGGTACTCATATTCACTCTTGACGGAACGCTAGACGAACCTTCGATAGAGGTTTTGAAAGAATATTATAACATTACAGGGTACCCGTCTCTTGTGATAAACGGAGAGAAATTCAGCGGCCTTACACCGATAGAAACTATAAACGAAAAGATAGATAATACTATTTCTTAATGCGTTATGACAGCAATACCTGCTATTATCATAATCACACCTGACCATTTATACAGCGGGAACGGTTCACCAAGGAGCATTGCAGCAAACAACGAAACCCAGATATAGCTGGTCGCGATTATAGGATATACAATAGAAACGTTTGCGAACTTCAGCATGTATATGAAAAGAACCATTGCGATACCATAAAGGGCAATACCTAGGATAAGATGCCAGTTGTGTAAGAGCGAAGCATCCAGCGCGAACGACGGTGCCCCCAATTTGAATAGAATCTGTCCAATTGCACCAAGGAATGCACAAAAAAGAACCACACCGAAAACAACATACATGTTCATAATAATACCTTGTAAATATTTTCCTCTGATTACTTATATAATCCAAACCACCATCCGATTCTTATTTTAAGCAAATCAGAAAACATTTTTGTACCGTCCTTAATAGGACTGATCTTACTTTCTTCCGGATTATCTATCCATTTTGTACCCACTTCCTTTATTCTGTAACCCAATTTTTGTGCTATGAATAATATCTCGGCGTCAAAGCAATAACCCTTTATTTTCTGTATAGAAAATATCTTTTTCGCTGCCTCTTTTTTCATAAGTTTGAACCCGCATTGTGTATCTTCGAAATTCAGACCCAGCAATATTCTTGTTAATAAAACAAAAATCTTTCCAAAAAACGAGCGTTTCATGGATTGCGATTTTTCTATGTCGGAATCCGGAGTTCTTCTGGATCCTATCACAATCTCGTTCGAATCTATAAATTTTCCGAGTTTTCCAGCCTCCTCTATGGGCGTGGAGAGATCTGCATCGCATATGAGAATCAGAGGGAAAGATGCCTTATTTATACCCATTTTAACTGATGCACCCTTACCTAATCTTTTCTCATTTCTTATAATCTTTATCTTTTTCGAAGGAAAGATTTTTGCTATTTTTATGGTATTATCAGGAGAGTTGTCATCTATGATAATTATCTCGTAATCCGTATTTTTTGAATCCATATATCGCGTTATTTTTCCAAGAGAACTTCCCAGTCTTTTCTCCTCTTCATAGGTGGGGATAATAATTGAAACCTTCATTTTGCTCATAAATATTTCTTCCCGAATCAATAAAAAGAAACCTTAAGAATAATAAATGATGGAAGTGTCAAAACTGAATTCATACTATGAAATAATATTTCTGATATTATTGCTGTCCGCCGCTTTTATAATACGGATTTATCCCATTCATTATTCCCACTGGTGGGATGAATGTGTATATCTCCAGCATGCAGAAATTATCGTGGGTCTGAGAGAAAACAATTTTGACGAATTCTATATCAGACCGCCGTTGCTTCCCATAATAATAGGTGCCGGGTTCCTGATTTATCCCAGCCCTTTCACAGCCAGTGTCATTGCTTCGATTATAGGGACAATAGGAATTCTTTTTGTTTATCTTTTATCAAAAAAACTGATAAACAACCAGACGGCTTACATTTCTTCAATTTTCATGACCTTTGTACCCTTTATCATGAAAAATTCCAGAT